>NZ_BAAAKJ010000036.1:4210-13310 GCF_039527695.1 Kitasatospora putterlickiae | reverse complement strand
CCAGGCCGAGGACGAGATCGCCGGCATCGGCGCGGCGCTCGGCGCGGCCTTCGGCGGCGCGCTCGGGGTGACCGACGGGATGCCGGTCGGCGCGGCCGCCGGGGTGGCGATCGGGGCGGCGGTCGGGCTGGCGGCACCGGAGCCGCCGTCGGCCCAGGCCTGCCCGCCGGTGACGGCGGTCAGCAGCGCGGCGCCGGTGAGGGCGCAGACGGCCGACAGTCGCAGAACGGCGCGGTTCCTGGTGGTACGCGTGGCCATGCGGACTCTCCATTCATCCTCGGACGACGCGGGTCCCGGCCGGTGTGGCCGGTGCGTCGAGAGTGACGGTAGGGAGCCCGTGTCGCGGTCCCCGGCCGGTCGTGTCACGGCGGCTCATCGGCTGCGTAACGACCGGCGGACCAGGTGCCTGGTGGCGTGCGCTGCGGCGTAACTCAGCGGCGGGTGAGGCGGTCGATCCGGTCGCCGAGCCCGTCCAGCGGGCCGGGCTTCTCCGGCGCGAAGGGCGTGCCGTTACGCAGCCCGCGGTAGCCGATGACCAGCGCCTCGCCGAGGAAGCCGACGCCGATGGAGAGGTTGATCGGGCGGGCCTCCGGGTGCATGCCCAGCTTCCGGGCGAGCAGGCCGTAGAGCCCCGAGGCCAGGAAGGCGAGGAGGATGACGAGGAAGGTCCGCCCGGTGTAGCGCTGGTGCAGCACGCCGTCGCGGGTGAACACCGCGACCGTGGCGCCGCGCAGCGCGCCGAGGCCGAGGCCGATCAGGCAGCCGCCGACGACCCAGCCGAGGTCGGCACCGTTCAGCCCCCCGGCCTCCAGCACGGACCAGACGCCGAGGGCGGTGAGCACCACCGGCGGACCGAAGAGGTCACGGACGTTGACCGGTTCGCCGATCATCCGTTTGGCGACGACGGCCACGGCGGCCCCGGCGATGATCGTCACGAGCAGCCATGTCGGCACGGCCCGCACCCCCCTGTGCTCCGATGTGCTCCGCTGTGCTCCGAGCCGCTTCCGTCCGCCGCCCGGTTTCCGACAACCAATTTAGCTCGACCGTGCTATAACAACAACATGCCAAAGGTCGTCATCGCCGAGAACCGCCGCCAGGACGTGGCGCGGGCCGTCCTCCGCCTCGTGGCCAGGGACGGGCTGGAACACGCCTCGCTGCGCAACATCGCCGACGAGGCGGGCCTGGCGATCGGCTCGGTGCGGCACTACTTCGACGGCCAGAGCGAGGTCGTCACCTTCGCCATGGAGGAGCTGTGCGCGCGCATCGGCGAGCGGGTGCGCCGCCACGCCGAACGGCTGCTGAACCCGGCCGCCCCGACCGGCCCGGCCGACCGGCGCGCCGCCGTCGAGGCCCTGCTCGCGGAGCTGCTCCCGCTCGACGATGTCCGGCGCGAGGAGGCGGAGCTCTGGCTGGCCTTCACCACCGCCGCCCGCACCCGCCCCGAACTGCGGCCCGGCGCGGCCCTGCTGCACGAGTCGACCCGCCACCTGATCGCCCGCGTCCTCGACGAGGCCCGCCGCGCCGGCGGGGCCCCCGCCGACCTCGACGTCCCCCTGGAGACGGAACGGCTGGCCGCCCTCCTGGACGGCCTCGCCCTCGGCATGGTCCTCCACCCCGCCGGCGTCCCCCCGCGGACCGCCCTGCTGATCCTCCGCCGCCACCTGCGCGACCTCGCCGAACGCCCGGGTCCCGCCTGACCGGCGGAAGAGGGACTTACGGTGGGGGTATGAGCGTCGACCTCGACAAGTACTTCGCGCGGATCGGGTGGGACGGCGAGCGGGCGCCCACGCCGGCGACGCTCCGGTCGTTGCAGCACGCGCACCTGCTGGCCGTCCCGTTCGAGAACATCGACGTGGTGGTCGGCACCGTGCCGTCGCTGGACGTCGGCGATCTGGAGGCCAAGATCGTCAGGGGCGGGCGCGGCGGGTACTGCTTCGAGCACAACACGCTGTTCGCGGCCGTGCTGGAGCGGCTGGGCTTCGGCGTGGCCCGGCACACCGGGCGGGTGCGGATCGGCGCCCGCCCCGGGGAGATACGGCCGCGCACCCATCTGGTGCTGGCCGTTCGGGTACCCGGGACGGACGGGCCGCGTCTGCTCGTCGACGTCGGATTCGGGTCGGTCGACGCGCTGCTGGAACCGCTGCCGATGATCCCCGGCCTGACCCGGGACGGCCGGGGCCGCCGGCACCGGCTGGTCCTGGAGGAGCCGGAGGAGACGGACGGCCCGGTGCCGGTGTGGGTGCTCCAGGTCCGGTCGGGCGACGGGTGGCGGGAGTTGGTGTCGTTCACCCTCGACCCGGCGCCCGCGCCCGACATCAACCTCGCCAACTGGTACGTGGCCACCCACCCCCGCTCGCCGTTCCGCCGCCTCTTCGTGCAGCGGACCCTCCCCGCCGGTCACCTCGCGCTCGACGGCACCAGGCTCACCCGCACCGCGCACGACGGCACGGTGACGGTGGAGGAGGTCGACGGCGAGCGGGGCGTCCGGGAGGTGCTGGAGGCGGAGTTCGGCATCGTCCCGCCACCCGGCGTCCGCCCTCGGCGCGAGGACTGAACCGGGGCTCAGCAGACGGCCGGCACCGTGACCGTGGCGCTCACCGTCGGCCAGCCGATCCTGACGGTGGTGAACGTGGCGATGATGCCGACGCCGCACGGGACGGTGCTCGCCACCGGACCGACCGTGATCCCGCTGGACCCCACGACGGCGCCGAGGTCCTCGCGCTCCAGGCCGCTGCCGGAAGTGGTGCGGAGCTCCAGCTCGAACTCGGCCATCTGCGGGCGCCCGCCGACCGGGCCCACCCAACCGGTGGCGGACGCGAGGCGGCCGTCGATCGTCAGGCAGACCGACGTCCCGACACCGTAGCCGCAGGTGGTCGTGCCCGTGGGCCGGGCGGCGGCCTGGGTGGCGCCCGCGACGCCGAGCCCGGACAGCGCGGCACCGGCCGCGAGGACGGCAACGAAACGCTTCATCGGACTTCTCTCCTTCGAGGACAACAGGGGCGATGGATGTGTGCCATGTCACGCTTCACATGACAGAGGCTTCCACGCGTCCCCGCCGGCATTCCTGACCGGACCGAAATCCCTTCAGGCCTACCGGATTTGGCTCCTCGATGGCGTGAATCCGCGCTCCGCGGGTCACTCGGCGCGGTAGGCGTCCAGGACGGTCTGGTCGAGGGTGTTGCCGTCGGTGTCGGTCAGCTCCGCGCGCAGCGAGACGGTGGCGCCCGCCGCCGGGTTCTGGACCGTCACGGCGCCGGCCTCGACCGGCAGGCCGGTCCACGAGGCGCCGCCGTCGGTGGACGCCGAGACCGTCAGCGAGCGGACGCGGCCCTCGGCGGCGGCGCCCTGCACGGTCACCGGCACCCGGATCGCGCTCCCGGCCGGCGCGGTGCCGGCCGGGCTCAGCCCGGGCGAGAACCGCACGACGCTGACCGGCACGGCGGCCGGCCGGGCGGTCGTGGCCGAGGCGAAGGTCCACGACGCGTTCACCCGGGTGGTCGCACCGCTCGCGGCCTTGCGGGTCACCGTGGCGGCCAGCCGGTAGGAGGCCCGCCCCGGGGGCACGGTGAAGGCGGCGCGTCCGGCCGCGGCGTCCGCGCCGGACCGGGCGCCGACCAGCACGCCGTCACGGAAGAGCGAGGTGTAGGCGGTGTCGAAGGGCGGCGCCGCCGACATGTGGCCGTCGCCGTCGGCGAGCAACGGGATCCTCGTGGTGATCGTGTCGCCGTCGCGTTCGACGCCCCGGCCCGGCGGCAGGGCGGGGGCGAAGACGGGGTTGCCGAAGGTGTGCGTGGCGGTTTCCCCGGCCGGGACGGCGACGCCGTCGGCGAAGTAGCGGTTCTTCCAGTTGTCGGACGCGGCGAAGGTGACGTCCCAGGGGCCGCGCTCGGGCGTCACGTAGACGGTCGCGGTGGCGGGGAGCGACATGGAGAAGGAGCCTCCGACGGTCGACCCGGCGGACGGTCCGGGAGCGGGGGAGACGTCGAAGACCGCGCTCCCCTCGGCGCCCGGGCCGGCCGCGCCGCGGATCCGCAGGGTGCCCAGCTCCCGCGCGGTGTAGTGGTGGGCGAGCCCGGTCAGCGCGCGCGAGCCGGTGTGGGTCCGGCCGAGGGCGTAGCCGCCGGTGGCGGTGCTCCAGTAGGAGTCGAACCACTGCCGCACCGACCCGGCCTCGGCCTCGGGCCCCAGGTGGGCCACCCGCAGGGTCGGCGTCGCCTTGACGATGCTGGCCATCCGGGTGGCGCCCTGGTGCGTGACCTCCAGGAACATCCCGCTCGTCACGAAGGCCGCGGAGCGGTCCGGGGGCCGGAGGTCGACGGGGGCGGTGGTCCGCGCGTCGACGGTGACGGTCGTGTCGTGGTCGAGGTCCAGGCGCGGCTGGACGATCCAGTCGTCACCGTCCGCCACGTCATTGGTGTACAGGTCGCTCTCCAGCAGGTAGCGGCCCTTGGGCAGCCGCACGGTGGTGACGCCGGAGGCGTCGTGCGGCTGCACCGACAAGGAGGCGCCGGGGCCGGAGATCCCGGTGACGGAGGTGCGGTAGTGCGCGGGCGCCTGGCCCGAGCGGTCCAGGTGCCGGATCGTCAGCGTGTACGTCTCGGGCTCGGCCGGCCCGCCCGGCCCGCCCGGCTCGGCGGCGAGGGCCGTGCCGCCCCAGCCGGGCGTCACTCCGGCCACCAGCGTGACGGCGACGGCCAGGGCCCGGAGGACGTGACGGCGGGATGCGGAGTTCGTGGAACGTGCGGATTCAGTGCTCATGTCCTGTCCTGCCCGCACGACCTGCGGAGTTCCTGTGATCCACGACACGGGAGCGGCCCAGGTCGAGCAGGCTCAGGCCGAACATCAGCACGCCCAGGGGCACGTGCGGGGCCGGCTGGTGGGCGACGCCCAGCACCACCTGGACCGAGGCGAGGACGAGGAACCCGGTGGCGTGCAGGACCGGCCGGACGGGGCCGCCGCCCGGCCGCCAGGCCAGGACCGCGGCCAGCAGGTAGAGCATCGAGGCGCCGTACATCACCCGCGCCCCGACGCCGTGCAGTGTCTCGCCGTATGCGGTGGAGAGCAGCAGACCGGCGGTGGCCGCCTGGAAGGCGATCGCCAGGGTCTGCAGGGCGAGCGTGACCTGAAGGAGCGTGAAGCCGCGGCGCCCGCCGGCGCCCGTCGGAATGACCATGATCCGGTCCCTCTTCCTGCCTCGCGGCGGTCGATCGGTAGTGTCCCGGTGATTCGACGACGCGGGCCCGCGAAGTGTGAGGCGGGTGCGGACACGACGGGGGGCGGCCGGCATGGACAGCGGGAACGAACGGCTCACGGAGGCGGTCCTCGGCGAGCGGCGCCACCTGGTCAACCTCGCCTACCGGATGCTCGGGTCACCGGCCGAGGCCGAGGACGCCGTGCAGGAGGCCTACGCCCGCTGGTACGCGCTGGCGCCGGCCCGGCGGCAGGAGGTCGCCGCGCCGGGCGCCTGGCTGACGACGGTGGTCAGCCGGGTCTGCCTGGACGTGCTCGGCTCGGCGCGGGTCCGGCGCGAGCGCTACGTCGGTGAGTGGCTGCCCGAGCCGCTGCCCGACCGCACCGAGTGGTTCGGCGGCGGCGCGGCCGGGTCCGCCGACCCCGCCGACCGGATCACCCTGGACGAGTCGGTGGGCATGGCCTTCCTGGTCGTCCTGGAGTCGATGACGCCCGCCGAGCGGGTGGTGTTCGTCCTGCACGACGTCTTCCGCTACCCGTTCCCCGAGATCGCCGCGATCGTCGACCGGACGCCCGCGGCCTGCCGCCAACTGGCCTCCTCGGGCCGTGGACGGGTCCGCGCCGCGCGGGTCCCGTCGGCCAGGCGGGTCCCGTCGGCCGGGCGGGTCCCGTCGGCCGGGCGGGCCGGGCAGGCCGGGCAGGCCGGTGTGGTGCGGGACTTCAGGGAGGCGTGGGAGGCCAAGGACATCGCGGCGCTGATCGGCCTCCTCGACCCCGCCGCCACGATGGTCGCCGACGGCGGCGGCCTGGTCGGCGCCGTGCTCCGCCCCGTGGAGGGCGGCGAGCACATCGCCCGGTACCTGGTCCTGATGGCCGAGAAGGCGCCGGGCCTCACCCTCCTGGAGCGCACCGTGAACGGCTCCCCCGGCCTGGTCGCCCAACGCGACGGCGTCACCGCCACGGTCGCCGCCCTCGACCTCGCGGACGGCCGGATCACCCGCATCTGGGCCGTCCGCAACCCGGAGAAGCTCGCCCGCTGGAGCTAGCGTCCCGCGCGTGGCATTGGTGGGAAGTCGGAGATCCCGACTTCCCACCCGCCCCGGCTTGCTGTCAGCCGGAAGGCTTCGCGAACGCCGGCCGCACGAGTACGGCGAGCAGGGCCAGCACCGCCGCCGCGAAGAGCGTGAACAGGTGGTCCCCCGACAGCAGACCGAACCCGAGCAGCATGACCTGCACCGTTCCCGCCCCCACCAGCGCGGAGGAGGCACGGGACGTCTTGCGCGGCGACCCCATCGCCCACAGGCCCCGAACCGCCCAACCGTTGAGCCCGACCATGACGATCCCCGCGGACAGGAACCCGTACGGCACGTAGCGCGGAGTGGGTTCCATCTCGTCCTCGAAAGCGATACCGCCCGCGAACAGCGGCATGGCGATGCAGAAGAAGAGCACGATCGCGATCGTCTCGATCAGAATCAGGGCCGTTGCACCCAGCAGGGCAGCAGTGGAGGAGCGAGTCATCGTGCCTTCCAAGCGGTGCGGCCAGATCGGCCGTTGGCGACCTGTCATTCTTTCACCCAGTACGACAGCGAGTCCAAGCCACCGTCCGCCACCGAAATCGCCCAGCGGGTGCTACACCGATACCGACAGGTCGGGGGCGAACACGGGATCGTGGGGGCCGGGTTCCGCCGCCGGGCGGCGGGCGCGGGCGGCCGGGCGGGCGCCGTCCGTTCGGCTGAGGTGCGGGCGGGGGCGTGTGGGCGCCGGGGGCTGCGGAGATACGCATGCCTTCGAGACTCCCCCGGAGGTACGCATGCGGATCCTGATCGTCACCGCCGGTTCGCGGGGCGACGTCGCGCCCTTCACCGGCCTGGGGCGGCGGCTGCTGGAGGCGGGCCACCAGGTCACCGTGGCCGCCCACCCGCCGTTCGCCGCGCTGGTCGGCGGGTGCGGCCTCGGCCACCGGCCCCTGCCGGGCGACCCGCAGGAGCTGATCCGGTCCCGGGCGGCGTCGCCGGAGCGGGCGCGGGAGGCGTCGCGGGCCTATGTGGAAGGGCTCGCCGACGGGGTGGCGCGGGCCGTCGGGGACGGGACGGACCTGGTGCTCACCGCGTTCGGCCCGGCGCCGTTCAGCCGGACGGCCGGCGAGGCGTTCGGCGTCCCGGTCGTCGGCGGCTATCTCGCGCCGGCGTTCGCCACCCGGGAGTTCCCGCTGCCCGGCGCGCCGGAGAGCGGCGGGCCGGGCCCCGAGGGCAACCTCGCCGCCGGGCGGGCGGTGCTCGGCCGCGCCGACGGGCTGTTCGCCGCCGCCGTGACGAGGCTGCGCGCGAACCTCGGGCTGCCCGCCATGCCGCCGTCGGCGTCTTCGTCCGGGGGCGTCCGGCCGGTGTTCCACGGCTTCAGCCCGCTGGTGGTGCCGCGCCCCGCGGACTGGCCGGCCGGGGTCGAGGTGGCGGGCTACTGGTGGCCGGAACGGCCGGAGGGCTGGCGGCCCCCGGCCGAGGTGGCCGACTTCCTCCAGGCCGGCCCGCCCCCGGTGTTCATCGGCTTCGGCAGCATGGCGCCCAGTCAGGGGGAACGGCTCGGCGAGCTCGTGGCCGGAGCGGTGCGGCGGGCCGGTGTGCGCGCGATCGTGCAGGCGGGGTGGGCGGAACTGAGCGGCCGGGGCCCGGACGTCCTGGCCGTCGGCGACCTGCCGCACGACTGGCTCCTCCCCCGCACCGCCGCCGTCGTCCACCACGCCGGGGCGGGCACCACCGCGGCGGGGCTACGGGCCGGGGTGCCCGCCCTGCCCGTTCCCGTGATGGCCGATCAGCCGTTCTGGGCGTCCCGGCTGCACCGGCTCGGAGTCTCGCCCCGGCCCCTGCCGTTCCAGGAGCTCACCGCCGAGCGCCTCGGTGACGCCCTCACGGCCTGCCTCTCCGAACCGGCCCACCGCCGACGCGCGGCCGACCTGGCCCGCCGCCTCGCCGCCGAGGACGGCAACGCCCCGGTGCTCGCCCACATTGCTGCCGTGAGCACCTAGTTCGTTCAACTTCGGTCATTGACCGGCCAATTGTGAGCACTAATCCTCCAACAGGGGACTGTTGCTCACTCTTTCCGGACATGGCCGGATCGGGCGACCGAAAGGCCTTGCCCCGGCGCGCGGCGCGGGCCCATGATGGCGAAGCGGCAGGTTTCGCAGGACAGGACCGGCGCCACTTCTTCGGCCTCGCCCAGCGCAACGACGGCAAGCTCATCGCCGCCGGGTTCTCCGTCAACACGGCCACCAGTGCGGACAACTTCCTCGCCGCCAGGTTCAACCCCGACGGCAGCCTCGACACCACCTTCGGCACCGGCGGCTCCACCAACGTCTCCTTCGGCCTACTCTCCGACCTCGCGTTCGGCGTCGCCCTGACCAACGGCGGCAACAACGGCAAGATCGTCCTGGCCGGCCTGGCGCAGTCGCCCGACCCGTTCAACATCATCGGGGCCGGCGCCTTCGGCCTCACCGAACTGAACGCCGACGGCAGCCTCAACCTCGCGTTCGGCACCCTCGGTAAGACCACGACCAAGGTCAGCCTGCTCGGCGACGAGGCCCGCTCCGTCGCCATCGGCCCCGCCGGCAAGATCTACGCCGCCGGGGAGAGCAACGAGATCTCCCCCTTCCCGCTCGACCCCAACACCGGCGTCCAGACCGTGATCCGCTACACCTCCAACGGTCTCCTCGACACCAGCTGGGGCACCGCAGGCGTCGTCACCACCTCGTTCGGCACCGGCGGCGCCTCCGCCCGAGGCGTGGCGCTCGACTCCAGCAACCGCCTGGTCACGGGCGGCGCCGCCACCGTCACCAAGCCCAACCTGCTGCCCGGCTTCGACTTCACCGCCGCGCGCTACCAGACCAACTGATCCGTCGGCGCGCGTACGCCCGGGG
>NZ_BAAAKJ010000036.1:0-4202 GCF_039527695.1 Kitasatospora putterlickiae | reverse complement strand
GGCGGTGAGATTGACCGCCGCCGGCCAGCCGGAGAGCTCGACGAAGGCCGCGATCAGTCCGGTGGCGAAGGCGTAGAGCAGAGCGGAGCGGTGGGCGATGTCGATGTAGGGGTGTGCCCTGCCGGTGGGCGAGGTGACCATCTTCTGCCACTTCCACACCCCGAGCAGGAGGGACGTGGTGAAGATGACGCCGGCGAAGAAGAGTATCCAGGCGGTGTCGGTGTGAATGGTCACGTCAAGAGCCTCTCGAAAATGCCTGCGGGGAGGGTGAAGTGAGTGGCAGGCAGGCGAGAGGCTAACAACGATCCCGGAAGAACGGGCCCGAGGACTCAGGCCGCCTTCCACCCGTGGGCGTACTGGACGTGCAGTTGGCTCGATCCGGTCTTGGACGGCCAGACGTCCCACGGCCCGTCGGACCCCAGCGTGATGCACTCGTGCGCCTTCGGGTACTCCAGCACACGGGCCGGGCCGTCCACGACCAGCGAGTGCACCAGCGCTCCGGTGATCCGGAACG
This sequence comes from Kitasatospora putterlickiae, assembly GCF_039527695.1. NCBI lineage: Bacteria > Bacillati > Actinomycetota > Actinomycetes > Kitasatosporales > Streptomycetaceae > Kitasatospora > Kitasatospora putterlickiae. The sequence goes on along the minus strand of NZ_BAAAKJ010000036.1, from coordinate 3,688 downwards.
CCGTGGCGCTCCCGGTCAGGAACAACGTGTCCGCCGCGCGGCCGAAGCGCAGTTCGTCGCGCCAGCCCGCGTAGTGCCTGGCCCGGTGGTCGATCTCGTCGTCCCCCGGGAAGTCGGTCTCCGGCAGCTCCACCGTGTGCGGCCTCCCCGCTCCGAGCCGGGCCCGCAGCGCCTTCCACCGCGAGGGCGGGAACCCCAGGCTGTGGTGCGTCAGGACCAGGTCCAACGCGACCGGCGACCGGTGCCAGTCATCGATCCCCTTCGGTCCCTCGCGGCCCGCCTTCAGCGGCACGTAGACGAGAGAGCGCCGGGAGCGCGCGGCCAACCCCCAGGCCACCGCCAGGCTCTCGGCCGCCAGGCGGTCCACGTACATGTCCAACGACCAGTCGTTGTCGTACATCACGGCACGCCCCGACCGCGGGCCGGCCTTCACGACCCGGTACTCGGCGCCGTTGTGTCGGACCTGGTGGACTGTGGTGCTCAACTTCACCTGGCAGTCCTATCCCATCCGCATGCCCGCTGTCCTGCGGGTTTCCGCCCGACCGCCCGGTCCCAGGCTATTCGGCGGGGGTGCCGCGGAGGAGGAGGGGGAGGTGGATGCCGCGGGTGAGGGCGGTGAGGGCGTGGGTGGTGCGGCGGTGCTGTTCGGGGTCCATGGCGTTGTGGAGTTGGTGGGGGTGGAGCCAGTGGACGGCGGTGATGATGGCGGGGGGGTCGGTGGCGGGCGACGGTGTCTTCCTGGGCGCTGGTGAGGCGGCCGCCCCAGTAGACGAAGTTGACGCCTTCGGGGAGGTGGTGGGCGGAGACGTAGTCGGTGGCGAGGATGTGCCGGAGGGGGAGGACGAGGCCGGTTTCGGTTTCGGTGTGTCGGCGGGCGGCGAGGTGGGGGAGTTCGTTGGCCTCGGCGCTGCCGCCGGGGAGCATCAGGCCGGACTTGTAGGCGGTTCCGATCAGGAGGATCGCGCCGTCGCGGTTGAGGATGAGGGTCTGGTGGCCGAGGCGTCGGCGGGGCGGTGTGGTGAGGATGGTGGGGAGGTTGTGCAGCATGAGGGGGTGCTCCTGTTCGGCGAGAGCCAGGTGAAACAGGCGGGCAGTCCGGCGCAGACACCGGCGGAGAGAATCAGCCCGAAGATCAACAACTTTGGTCCGAGCGGCCCGTTGCGGATGGGCCAGCAGACGGCCGTGGCGGTGAGGGTGGAGAGGGCGGGGATGCCGAGGACGGCGCCGAGCAGCTTCACGCCACGTCGGCGACGCGGGGCCGGCTGGGGTGCTGGACGGTGATGAAGCGGGGGGTGGGGAGGGGCTGGACGCACTCGGGCTTGGTCGTCCACTCACACCCGCCCGCGAGGGGCCGGAGGTAGACCAGCTTCGCGAGGGTGTCCATGTAGACGCCCTCGACGGGCTTGCCGGAGAAGTCCCGGTGCGCGAGGTCCCGGACGACCTCGCCGACGGTGGGGGTGTAGATGGGCATGGGGGCTCCATTGATTGCGCTGTGCATTGGGATCACTACGACCCGTATCCATGGTGGGGCTGAAGGGTCTACGATCGGAAGCCGAGGAAATGGCGAATCTGCCTAAGGGCTGTCCCGTAATTGATCTTTGAGTGGGTCGAGGCAGGGCAAGGCGGCCGTCGGCCGGCTGGTTACGCGGCCTGCAGGAGGTTGTGCAGGCGGGCGATGCCGAGGATCGCGTCGTGGACGCCGTCGCCCTTGAGTCGGCAGTCGCGGAGGATCTTCCAGGTCTTCATGCGGGCGAAGACGTGCTCGACGCGGGCGCGGACCTGCTTGTGCTCTCGGTTGTGCTCGGCCTGCCACTCGGTCAGCTCACCACCGCGCGGCCTGCGGTGTGGGATGACCAGGCCGGTGCCCGGGTAGCCGCCGTCGGCCATCGTGGCGGCTCTCCCGACGGCCGCTTTGGCTCCGGACTCCTCCCATGCCTTGCAGTCGTTCCGGTTGCCCGGGAGGGGCTTGCCGATCGCCACGACCAGGCGGGTGTGGGCGTCGATGACGACCTGGTGGTTGGTGGAGTACCGGTAGTTCTTGGACTGGGCGGCGACGGCGTGGTCGCGGGTGGGGACCAGGGTGCCGTCGACGATCAGGACGGTGTCCTTGCGGAAGCGCCGGCGGGGCTTGAGCGCCAGGAGTGGGCCGACGTGGTCGATGATCCGGTCGGCCGCGGACTTAGACACCCCGAACAGCGGCGCGAGCTGTCGCAGTGTCAGGTTCGTCCGCCAGTAGGCTGCCACCAGCAGCACTCGGTCCTCGAGCGGAAGACTCCAGGGCCGGCCGGGCCGCACGGTGTCGGCGCCCTCGCGGCGCAGCACAGTCATCAGCTTGCGGAAGTCACGCGGGCTCAGCCCGGTGAACGGGGCTATCCAGGACGGCTCCGACGCCGTGATCACACCAGCCACGCGCAAGATCATCTCACCCGTGGCCAGCAGTTACGGGACAACCCTTAGGGTTCAGTTGGAGCCACCATGAACGAACGCAAACTCGACCCGGCGTCATCCCAGTTCGCTCCCATCGGTGTTCAACTACGCAGGTCACGTAAGGCGCGAGGCCTCACACAACCCCAACTTGGCGAGATCACCAGATTCTCGGCGTCCTACATCTCGCGAATTGAACGAGGAGTGGAGCCTCCGAGTCGACGCCTCGCCCAGGAGGTCGATCGCGCGCTCGACACCGGGGGCACCATCGAGCTGATGCTCGACCAACTTGAACACGTTGTCCTCAAAGAGGGACTTCCGGAGTACATCGCACAGGAAGCAAAGGCCGTGACCATCCGGCTCTTCCACCTTGGACTGATCACGGGCCTGCTGCAGACGCGGGAGTACGCTCAGGCCTACGAGTTGGCAGCGGTCCGGCGAGGAGCGGCTACCCCACAGCAAGCAGACGGCCGCGTGAACCTTCTACTGAACCGCCAAGCAGCCTTGAAGCGAACCCCTCCCCCGTTCATCCAGGCGGTGCTTGACGAGTGGAACCTGCGGCGACCTATCGGCGGCCGAGCTGTCATGATCGGTCAGCTTCAGTACCTGGAGGAGTTGGCCCAACAGCCCAATGTGACCCTCCAGGTGGCACCGCTCGACCTCGGAGAAGACCGACCTTTCGTCCATCCTGTGAATCTGCTGACCATGGCCACCGGAAAGATGCTGGGCTACACAGAGAGCCACAAGACAGGCCTCTTGGAACGAGACGCCAAGATACTGTCAGCCTGGGCCAGGGACTACGATCAGCTGCAAGTCGAAGCCCTGTCCCGAGCCCGCTCGCTGGAGCTGATCAGGGAAGTACGGAAGGAATTTGAGAGCCATGCAGCACTTTGACCTCGCCGATGCTCGCTGGCGCAAGAGCACGTACAGCGGCCAGGGAGGTGAGTGCGTAGAGGTCGCCTCCAACCTCCTCGGCCTCGTTCCCGTCCGGGACTCCAAGGACCCCGAGGGCCCGGCCCTCGTCTTCCCCACCTCCGCCTGGCGCTCCTTCGTCACCGCCGTCCAGGCCAGCGAGTTCGACACCATCTGACGCAAGCAAACTTCGAGCCCCAACCGCATACCCCGAAACCACCTCGGAGCAGGAAGTCGGACCGGCCGACTTCCCACTCCGAGCAGCACGGCACAGTTCCGGTGGCCCCTCGCTGCTCGCAAGGGGCCACCGGAGAAGACCCCGGAGTGGGAAGTCGACCCCATCGACTTCCCA
>NZ_BAAAKJ010000035.1:1813-3601 GCF_039527695.1 Kitasatospora putterlickiae | reverse complement strand
GCGGCCCGGGCCGTCCGCCGGCCGCCGCGGCGCCGTCCGGGGAAATGCGGATGACCGGCGAGCACCCGGCGTGCGACCATCGTGGGGAATTCACGGCCGGACCGCGGCGTTGAGCCGGGCGGAGGAATCTCAGCCCGGTCCGCGGCCCCGAGGGGTAGCTCACACCTCGCCCGAGTGGTAGACGGGGCGGCAGCTGGGCAGACTCCGGGCACGACCGTCCCGTGCGGTCGCGCACAGGCCACCCGTTCCAGCAGCCTAAGGACAGAATGACCTCCACGTTCGACACCCGCGACCACGCCGACGCCCCGCGCCGCCTCGACGGTCTGCGGGCGGAAGCCCTCATGGACGAGGACCTCGCGGCCATCGACGAGGACCGCGGCCACCACTTCGACGGCGACCAGTACGACCGCAGCGAGCGCGCCGCGCTCCGTCGCGTCGCCGGCCTCTCCACCGAACTCCAGGACGTCACCGAGGTCGAGTACCGCCAGCTCCGTCTGGAGCGCGTGGTGCTCGTCGGCGTCTGGACCGACGGCACGCTGGAGGAGGCGGAGAACTCGATGGCCGAGCTCGCCGCCCTGGCCGAGACGGCCGGCTCCGAGGTGCTGGACGGCGTCATCCAGCGCCGCGACAAGCCCGACGCGGCCACCTACATCGGCTCCGGCAAGGCGCAGGAGCTGCGCGACATCGTCGCCTCCACCGGGGCGGACACCGTGGTCTGCGACGGTGAGCTCACCCCGGGCCAGCTGATCCACCTGGAGGACGTGGTCAAGGTCAAGGTCGTCGACCGGACGGCCCTGATCCTGGACATCTTCGCCCAGCACGCCAAGTCCCGCGAGGGCAAGGCCCAGGTCTCGCTCGCGCAGATGCAGTACATGCTGCCGCGACTGCGCGGCTGGGGTCAGTCGCTCTCCCGGCAGATGGGTGGTGGCGGCTCCGGCTCGTCCGGCGGCGGCATGGCCACCCGTGGTCCCGGTGAGACCAAGATCGAGACCGACCGGCGCCGGATCCGCGAGAAGATGGCGAAGCTCCGCAAGGAGATCGCCGACATGAAGAAGGGCCGCGACACCAAGCGCCAGGAGCGCAGGCGCCACCAGGTGCCGTCGGTGGCCATCGCCGGCTACACCAACGCCGGCAAGTCCTCCCTGCTCAACCGGCTCACCGGCGCGGGCGTGCTGGTGGAGAACGCGCTGTTCGCCACCCTCGACCCGACCGTGCGCCGGGCGCAGACCCCGAGCGGCCGGGTCTACACCCTGGCCGACACCGTCGGCTTCGTCCGGCACCTGCCGCACCACCTGGTGGAGGCGTTCCGCTCCACCATGGAGGAGGTCGCCGACGCCGACCTCATCCTGCACGTGGTGGACGGCTCGCACCCCGAGCCGGAGACCCAGCTGGCCGCCGTCCGCGAGGTCGTCGTCTCGGTGGACGCGCAGAACGTGCCCGAGATCGTGGTGATCAACAAGGCCGACGCGGCCGACCCGCACGTGCTGCAGCGCCTGCTGCGCCGCGAGCCGCACGCCATCGTGGTGTCGGCCCGCACCGGCGCGGGCATCGACGAGCTGCTCAAGCTCATCGACGAGGAGCTGCCGCGCCCGGCCGTCGAGGTGCACGCGCTCGTCCCGTACACCCAGGGCGCGCTGGTGTCCCGGGTGCACGCCGAGGGCGAGCTGCTCGCCACCGAGCACACCGCCGAAGGCACCCTGCTGCACGCCAAGGTGCCGGCCGAGCTGGCCGCCGAGCTGGAGCACTTCGCGGTGGCGCTGACGCCGCGGAGCTGAACCGCAGGACGCG
>NZ_BAAAKJ010000035.1:0-1779 GCF_039527695.1 Kitasatospora putterlickiae | reverse complement strand
AGGGGGGACCGGGGCCCGTTCCGCTGCCCGGGGCCTACTTCTTCTTCTTCGAGATCCAGTCCAGCGCCTGCTTGGCGACCGTCTCCAGGTACGGCCCGCTCAGCGAGGTGTGGTCCTGGGTGCCGATCGAGGTGTTGGAGACCAGCGCCAGTTTGCCGTCCGGCATCGGCGCGAACCAGCCGCCGCCGCTGGAGCCCTGGGTCATGTCGCAGCCGATGGTGAGCATCGACGGGCGCTTCGCGTCGAAGGAGAGCCGGGTCGGCTTCCCGCCCTCGCACTTGTAGAGCTCCTGGCCGTCGAACGGCTTGTAGAGCGGGTAGCCGATCGCGCTGACGGCGAGCTTCTCGCGCGGCGCGTCGAACCAGACCGGGACGGCCCCGCCGACCGTCTCCTCCAGCGACTTGCCGGTGTCGGTCTGGTTGCTCACCCGCATGATCGCGAAGTCGTACTGGTTCGCCGCGTCACCGGTGCCGCCGCCCTCGACCAGCCACTGCGGCGAGGTCACCACGTCCTTGGCCCACCAGGTGCCGAGCGGCGCCAGCTCGGACAGCGGCGCCTTCCTGCCGCCGCTGGACGCGCCCGAGTTGTTGTACGCCGGGACGAAGACCAGGTCCTTGAAGTAGTTGCCGCCCTTGCCCGGGTGGACGCAGTGGCCGGCCGTCCAGACCAGGTTGCTCCTCCCCGGGTTCGCCGGGTCCTGGATCACGGTGGCCGAGCAGTTGCCGCGGCCGCCCTCGGCCGAGAAGAAGACCTTCCCGGAGGGCTGCTTGGTGTACGGGCGCGGCACCGTCACGGCCTTGACCACCGACGGCTCGGGGTCGGTGACGCCCGCGTCGTCGGCGGGCTTGGCGGTGGGCGGCGCCGGGTCGGCCGGCTTGGAGTCGCCCATCTTGTCCGGGTTCCAGAAGTCCTTGACGATCGGGTTGTTGAAGACGTGCTTGGACGCCCAGTTGTCCCAGTCCTCGAACTTCCACTTCGTCAGGTCGTCCCAGCTCTTCGGCAGGCCCTCCAGCAGGCCGGTCGGCAGGCCCGAGGGCAGGGTGATGCCGCCGATCACGCCACTGCCGCCCCCTGCGGCGGAGGCGGAGGCGGAAGCGGTGGTGCCGCCGGAGGGCGGCGTCGCGGCGGCGTCACCGCCCGAAGGCCCGTCCGGGCCGCAGGCGGTGACGGCGAACAGGGTCCCCGCGGCGAGGACCGCGGCCGCGGCTGACCGGTGGATCGCTGGCATGGTGCTGTCCCCCTGGGTAGTTCGGTGTGGGCGGCGGACCGCCGTCCTGGAGTCTGCCACTGGCCACCAGGACGGTCCCGGGCGGCCCCCGGGTTCCGGTCCCCGGCGAGGACCGCCGATCCGTGACCCGGCGACGCCGTCGGTCCGCTCGGCGGGTCCGCCTTCCCGCCCGCGCGGCGGACAATCACCGATCTTCACCCGGACGAGTGAGCGGTCCTTGTGATCACCCCTCAGGGATAGGTAACCCTTACCTGACGCGACGGTGTGAGCGCCCGCCGGTTCTCTCCACCCCCTGCGCGTCGGCACTCCACGCGCATCAAGGAGCAGCATGAGCACCGCCCTGACCGGAGCCCCGCCCCGACCCCCGGCCGGCCGGCCCGCCACCAGCGCGCCGCCGGCCCCGTCCGACCGGCTGCTCCACCCGGACCCGGTCGTCGCCGCCGAACAGGCCGCCCTGGAGGCCCTGCTGCGCTGCTGGGCCCGGGAGACCGGCGCCCTCCCCGGCCCCGACGGCCACCTGCGGATCGCCGTCCTCGGCGGCGCCGCCCGCG
>NZ_BAAAKJ010000034.1:3535-6106 GCF_039527695.1 Kitasatospora putterlickiae | reverse complement strand
CCGGATCCGGCCGGTCGGCGCGCCCCGGCCCCGGGGGGCGCCGGGAGCGAGGGGGTGGTCAAGGGCGCGCGGGGAGGTGTGCCGAGGGCGGGCGGGCGCCGGTGACGCCTCGTCGGTCCGCTGCCCGGCGCGGGCCGGACGAACCAACGCCCGGTGGTCGACGGACCGTCGGGCCGGGCGGGGCCGGAGCGGTTCCTGGGGGTCAAGTGGCATGTCCTGGACGGGAAATTAGCTGGTCAGAGCTCTGGTCACGACCTGCGCGCAGGTCTAGCATTCCGGTCACGGCAACCGGTGTCCGGACCCCCGGACAACCGGTGCGGTGGCCGCCACCACCCCCTGCCGGGGAGCGTACACCCCCCGAGTACGCTCCCCGGCGCCGCTCTGTGCGCGGTGCCCGCCTTCCCGCGCCCGTTCCCGGCGCTGCCGCGGATTGTCCGCCCCGCGCTCGGTAGCCGCATCGCCCGCCGCGCACCCCCGCGCCCGTCGGCGCGCGCCCCCGTCACGGCTCGCGCGCCCGTCGCGCGCCACCGGTTCCGCCGTCGTGCCGCCGCTACTTGGACTCGTCGAGGCCGTTGATGAAGTCCTTGGCCTTGTCGGCGGCGGTGTCTATCTGGCCGCTGTACTTGCCGTCCGTCTTGTCGTCGATCACGTCGGCGACCTTGTCCAGACCCTGGGAGATGGCGCCGCTGTGCTCGCGGGCGAGGTCGGTGGCCTTGTCGGCGAGGTTCTTGAGGTTGTCGAACATGATGGTCCTTTTGTTCGTTTGGCCCGGTTCGGGCCCATCCTAGCCGTCGTTGACCTGGGGTTTCCCGGGAACCGTCGCACCGGAGCCGGCGTCTTCGAGCGAAGGCGCGGTGGCGCCGGAGTGGCGGATGGGGTGGAGCGGGTGGAACGGGTGGACCGGACAGGTTGGCGGCGGTGGGCACGGCGGGTGCTGGTGGGGGCGTGCGGTGCCGTCCTGACCGGGACGGCCGGGCTGGTGGCGGTCCGTCTCGGCGGGTGGGACGACGGGACGCCGCTCGCGCTCGTCGTGGTCGGGCTGCCGTACGCGGCGCTCGCCGGCCTGCTCGCGCTCGGGGTGCTGCTGGCGCTGCGCTCCTGGTGGCCGGCCGCACTGGCCGGCGTCCTGGTGGCGGTGCAACTCGTCTGGCTCGTCCCGAGGTTGGTGCCCGACGGTGGCACCCCGGCGGCCGACGCGCCACGGCTGCGGGTCGCGACGAGCAACGCCTACCTGGGTCAGGCCGACGCGGCCGCGCTCGTCCGGCTGGTGCGCGAGCAGCGGGTCGACGTGCTCGCGGTGGAGGAGTTCGGCCCGGGGGCGGTCGACCGGCTGGACCGGGCGGGGATCGCCGAGGTGCTGCCCTACCGGGAGCTGCGGCCGGGCCGGGACACCGCGATCTACTCCCGGCTTCCGCTGACACCGCTGGACGGGTCGGCCTCGGAGGCGGCGCGGGAGCAGATCGCGGCCGAGGTGACGGTCGGCGGACGCGTCGTCCGGTTGACGGCCGTGCACACCTATTACCCGATGGGCGACGCGGGCCGCTGGGCGGAGGACTTCGACGAACTGCGGGCGGCGGTCGCCGGCGCCACCCGCAACGCCGTCCTGCTGGGGGACTTCAACGCGACGCTCGACCACGCCCCGATGCGCGCGCTGCTCGGCACCGGCCTCACCGACACCCACGCCGAGCTCGGGCGCGGTGTCGCGCCGACCTGGCCGGAGTCCAACGCGTACTTCCCCGGACTGTGGCCGGTGATCCAGATCGACCACGTGCTGCACGGGGAGGCGCTGCGCGCGGTGTCGGTGGCGGAGCACGCGGTGCGCGGCGCCGAGCACCGCGCGGTGGTCGCGGAGTTGGCGGTCACGGGCTGACGGCCCGGCGGGTTCCGTCAGGTCCTGCGGCGTCACGTCCGGCGGCCCCGCGCTCGGTGGCCCCGCGCTCGGTGGCCCGCCAGAAGGCGAGCGCGAGCAGGCTGACGCCGCCGCCCAGCCAGCAGACCGCCGTCCAGCCGCCGTGCTCGTACACCAGGGTGGAGACGATCGCGCCCAGCGCGCTGCCGATCGAGTAGAACAGCATGTACCCGGCGGTCAACCGGCTCCGGGCCTCGGGGCGGACCTGGTACAGCAGGTGCTGGTTGACCACGTGCACCGACTGCAGGCCGTAGTCGATCACCACCATGGCGAGCACCAGCCACCACACCGAGTGCGGCAACAGTCCGGCGAGCGGCCAGGAGACGAGCATCGCGGTGAGCCCGATCGCCAGGGTGCGGCGCGCCCGCCCCCGGTCGGCCTGCCGCCCGGCGTGTCCGGCGCCGAGCGCGCCGGCGGCGCCGGCCAGGCCGAACAGCCCGATCTCGGTGTGGCTGAGGTCGAACGGCGGCGCGGCGAGCGGCAGCACCATCGGGGTGAGCAGGATGGTGACGGCGGTGAAGACGAGCAGCGCGAGTCCGGCGCGGATCCGGAGCACCGGCTCCTCGGCGAACAGGGTGAACACCGAACCGACCAGCCTCGGGTAGCGGATCCGCTCCGGCCGGCGGCGCGTCTCGGCCGGGACGACCGAGGCGAGGACGACG
>NZ_BAAAKJ010000034.1:2426-3530 GCF_039527695.1 Kitasatospora putterlickiae | reverse complement strand
GGTGGCGACGGCGGAGACGACGTAGACGGCGCGCCAGCCGGCGAGATCGCCGATGGTGCCGGCGACGGTGCGGGCGAGCAGGATGCCGATCACGATGCCGCTGGTGACGGTGCCGACGACGCGGCCCTGGTCGGCGGGGTCGGCGAGCGAGGCCGCGTGGGCGACCATCACCTGGGCCACCACGGCGAGCACCCCGACCGACGCCATGGCGAGCAGCATCAGCACCGCCGAGGGGGCGACGGCCACCGCGGCGAGCGCGGCGACGGAGAGGCCGAGCTGAGCGGTGATCAGCCGCCGGCGGTCGAGGTGGTCGCCGAGCGGGACGAGCAGCACCAGGCCGACGGCGTAGCCGACCTGGGTGAGGGTGCCGACCAGCCCGACCGTGGCGCGGCCGATGCCGAGGTCGTCGGCGATGAGGTCGAGCAGGGGCTGGGCGTAGTAGACGTTGGCGACGGCGAGGCCGCTCGCGACCGAGAGCAGCCAGGCGACGGCGGGGGAGAGCCGGCGGGCGGTCGCGGTGGCGGCGCCGTCGGCGGGGGCGGGCGGGACCACGGGTGTGGGCACGGCGGAGGGGCTCCTTCGGGCGACGTGGTGGACGGCGACAGTGTGGTTTCAAAGTGCCACCGCATTACCCTCGCACGGCGGGGTTTCATAAAGCAACCACGGATCGCGGCGGGCCGGAGCGATAGGGTTGCAAGGTGAAACCCGCTCCCGCCGGAGCGCGGGACCGCAGTCGAGAGGAGAGCGGCGCGTGCCGAAACGCACCTCGCACGAGGAGTCGGCCTGCCCGGTCGCCCGGCCGCTGGACGTGCTCGGCGACGGGTGGACGCTGCTGATCGTCCGGGACGCCTTCGACGGGCTGCGCCGCTTCGGGCAGTTCCAGAAGAACCTCGGCCTGGCGAAGAACATCCTCTCCGCACGCCTCGCCAACCTGGTCGCCAACGGCGTCTTCGAACTCGCCCCGGCCGCCGACGGCAGCCCCTACCAGGAGTACGTGCTCACCGAGAAGGGGCGCGCGCTCTTCCCCGTCGTCACCGCGCTGCGCCAGTGGGGCGAGCGGTACTTCTTCACGGACGACGAGCCGCGGGCCCGCCTGGTCGACCG
>NZ_BAAAKJ010000034.1:374-2415 GCF_039527695.1 Kitasatospora putterlickiae | reverse complement strand
TGGAGGTCCGGTCGGCCGACGGCCGGGTGCTCGGGCCGGACGACACCGAGGTGCTGCTGCCCTGACCGGACGCGGCGCCCCGCCCACCGCGGCGGTGGACGGGGCGCGCGATGAGGTGGCGCGGCGTCAGCAGTTCCGGATGGACCAGACGGGCGTCCAGTCCTGGGTGTGGTTGGCGCCGCCGTCGGGCGTGAAGGACTTCAGCACGGCGCCGTTCGCGCCGTAGAAGTACGAGCGCACGCCGCCGGTCTGGTTGTCGGCGTAGAACCCCTGGCCGAACCAGCCGCTGAGGCTGTACCGGGCGCAGCCGGAGAGGAAGAAGATCTTGTAGTCGCCGGCCGTGGGGTCCCACACCAGGGTGCAGAGGTTGCCGGGATCGCAGCGGTAGTCGCTGTCGGCCGGGACGTGGTCGAAGGGGGCCGCCGGGGAGATCGTCGGCGAGACGGCGGCGATCGCGGCGGCCTGCGCCTGGGCCTGGAGCGGCGGCGCGGGCGGTGCGATCAGGACCTGACCGGTGGACGGGGGAGTGGCGGGCGCGGGGGCGGCCTGGGCCGGGCCGGTCCCGGCGAAGGCCGTCAGCACGGCGGTGAGGGCGCCGGCCACGCCGAGGGCCGAGCGCTTGGGGCGGGAGCGGAGCATGGGTCCTCCAACTGTTCGGATCGGCTCAGCCGGTGGTGCCGGTGGCCGTCTCGGGCTCTTCGACGGAGGTGGTGGTCGCGGTCGTGGCGGTGGCCGTCGCGGTGGCGGTGACGGTGGCCGTCTTGGCGGTCGTCGCCGTGGCGGCCGGGGTGCTCGTCGCGGTCACCGTGGGCTTCGCCGTGGTGGCCGTCGCCGTCGCGGTGGGGGCGATGGGCGCCGTGGTCGTGGGCGGCGCGGTCGTGGGCGGTGCGGTGGTGGTCGGCGTGGCGGTGGCCGTCGCGGTGGTGGGCGGCGGCGTGGTGGCGGTCGTCGTGATCCCCGGCGTGGTCGCGCCCGAGGTGGTCGCGCCCGGCGTGGTGGCCGTCGCCGATCCGCTGGACGCGCTCGCCGAGCCGGAGGTCGGGCCGGACGGCGAACCCGAGGTGGTCGTGCCGCCCGTGGTCGAGCCCGAGGCCGAGGCGGAGGTCGAGGCCGAGGTCGCGCCCGGCGCCGTCGGCGAGAAGGTCTTCCAGACGGCGGCGGCGGGCACCCCGGGCACCAGCGGCCCGCTCGGCGGCTGGGCCGGCTGGTCGACGACCTGGGCCTGCCCCGTCACCCGGGTGAACCAACCGCCCGTCGTGACGTCCACCAGCACGATCTCGGCCACCGGCTGCGCCGCGGGGGCCAGGATGACCAGCGTGCTCGGCTGGAAGCCCGCCCACGCCTTGCCGGTGTACTTGGCGCCGGCGACCAGCGCCGGCTCCTTCAGCGGGTTGCCGCAGCCGCACCGGGCCCGGGGCACGCCTTGCGTGTCCACCAGCACCGCGGTGCCGGCCTGCAGCACCGCCTGGTAGGCGACGGCCGTGCCGCCCTGGTAGCCGTGGTTGGTGACCCGGGTGTCCACCCGCAGGTACGCCGAGGTCAGCGAGCGCAGGTAGCCCGGGAGCTTGGACTGCTCGATGCCCTGCGCCGACGCCCAGGCCCGGCCGGTGTCACCGGTCGCGGTGATCGAGACCAGCCGTTCCACGTCGCAGCTCGGCTTGCTCATCGTCCCGCCGTACACGCCCGCCGACGTTCCCTCGACGCGGTGGATGGCGGCGGTCGCGGTCGCGGCCCCGGTGGCACCGCCCGTCTGGGTGGCCGTGGCACCGCCCGTCTGGGTGGCGGCGGGCCCGGCGGAGGTCGAGGCGGGGGCCGGCGCCTGGACCGCCTGGGTCTCCACCGACTGGGTGAACGGCGCCGGGCCCGGGTCCTGCGGAGCCTGCAGCGCGACCTCGTTGGCGGTGGGCACGGTGTTGTTCTGACCGCCACCGCCGCCGGCGTTGACGATCAGCACCGTCCCCACCACCGCCAGCGCCACCAGGCCGGCCAGCAGCCCGGCCTTCCAGGGCGTGCGCCACCACGGCGTCGGCCGCCGCCCGGA
>NZ_BAAAKJ010000034.1:0-302 GCF_039527695.1 Kitasatospora putterlickiae | reverse complement strand
CGGCCCGGCCGGCCCGGGAGGCCCGGAGTGGCCGCCGCCGGACGGCGGACCCGAGAGCGGTCCGGACGGTGGCCCGGAGGGCGGGCCGAGCGGTGACCCGGAGGAAGGCGGTTGGGAACTCATCGAGGGCTCCGATCGAGGGCTCCGGTCGCAGACGGCGGTACGCGGAGGGCGGCTCCTGCCGCTGGCATCCATTTCTGCCTCCGGTCCCCGTTGGTCGCAACAGCAGCGCGCGCTCGCGCCACCTCGCCACCGCACCCCCTGGCCACCGCACCCCCTCGCCGCCCGCGCGCCGCCGACCG
>NZ_BAAAKJ010000033.1:10982-12616 GCF_039527695.1 Kitasatospora putterlickiae | reverse complement strand
GGCGGCGGGCCGGCCCGCCGAACCGCGGCGGACCAGCAACCGCAGGTCGCGCACCAGCACCTCGGCGCCGTGCCCGTCCGAGGCGAGGTGGCACAGGGCGAGCACGGCGTGGGTGATCCGCCCGCCGCAGCGCACCGCGCCGAACCGCACGGGCCACTCCCCCGTGTAGTCGAAGCGCCGCCCGGTGAGGCCGGCCAGCAGTTCCTCGGCGGCCTGCCCGGTGCGGTCGGGGTCGGGCTCGTCACGCACCTCGACGCCGATCTCCCCGTCCGCGAAGAGGAGTTGGCCGGGCTCGCCGTCCTCCCCGACGGCGAGCCGGGTGCGCAGCGCCTCGTGCCGGCCGAGCAGCGCGGCGACGGCGCCCGCGAGCCGGGGCTCGTCGACGGGCGTGCCGCGGTCGGCGAGCGGGAGGATCCGGCCGAGGTTGAAGTAGTGGTCGTTGGGCGCGGTGCGGCCGATGGCGTGCCAGATGGCGCGCTGGCCCCAGGTGAGCGGGGCGCGCCCGGACCGGGTACCGGTGAAGGGGACGGTGAGGCCGGGGCGTACGGCGGTGGTCGCTCCGTTCATCCGGCGTGCTCGTGCAGGCGGGTGGCGAGGGCGGTGAGGCCGTCGGCGTGCAGGGCGGGGTCGCCGAGGTCGATCAGCACCTCGAACTCCTCCTCCAGGCTGTCGGCGAGCCGCAGCAGGGCGAGCGAGGAGACGCCGAGGACGGTCAACGAATCCTCCGAGGCGAGGAGTTCGGCGACGGTGAGCTGCCCGTCGGTGGCGGCGGAGACCAGCTCGGCGAGGCGGCCGCGCACGGCCACGAAACCAGCGGCGGGATCGGTGGAGGTGGTCATCGGGCGCCCCCACCGGTCTGCTCGGCGAGGCGGCTGCGCAGGCTGAGCGGGCGGATGTCCGGCCAGACGCGGTCGACGTGGGCGCCGCACTCCTCCTCGGTGCCGGCGAACCCCTCGGCGCGCCAGCCGGCGGGGATCGGGGCGGCGGCGGGCCAGAGGGCGTGCTGCTCCTCGTCGTTGACGACCACCAGGTACGGGGCTCGGGTGCTCACGGGGTTCACTCCTGACGCAGGTCGGATACGGCGGCGGCGACGCCGCGGGCGGTGGGGGTGTCGAAGAAGACGTCCAACGGGACGGCGACGCCGAGTTGTTGGCGGATCCTGGCGGCGATCGCGGTGATCAGCAGCGAGTGGCCGCCGAGGTCGAAGAAGTCCTCGTCGGGGCCGAGGTCGTCCAGCCGCAGCACCTCGCGCCAGATGGCGAGCACGGCGGCGGCGGTGGCGTCGGGCTCCGCGCCGTCCTCCTCGCCGATGTCGGCCGACTCCACGCGCTCGACGGCCGGTTCGGGCAGGGCGGCGCGGTCCAGCTTGCCGTTGGGCGTGAGCGGGAAGGCGCCGAGGACGGTGTACGCGCCCGGCAGGACGGCGGCCGGCAGGGTGGCCGCGAGGTGCGCGCGCAGTTCCTCGGGCGTGGGCGCGCCCGGCCCGGCGGGGACGACGTAGGCGGCGAGGCGGCGGTCGCCGTCGGGCCCGTACAGGGTGGCGGCGGCCTGGGCGACGGCGGGGTGCTCGGCCAGCCGGGCCTCGATCTCGCCGAGTTCGATCCGGTGGCCGCGCAGCTTGACCTGGGTGTCGG
>NZ_BAAAKJ010000033.1:9761-10959 GCF_039527695.1 Kitasatospora putterlickiae | reverse complement strand
CGAACTCCAGTCCGCCGCCGGGCCGGCGCCGCACGAGGTCGCCGGTGCGGTAGAGGCGGGCGCCGGGCGGGCCGTACGGGTCGGGCAGGAAGCGGCGGGCGGTCAGTCCCGGCCGGCCCCGGTAGCCGTGCGCGACGCCCGCGCCGCCGAGGTACAGCTCGCCGGGCAGCCCGTACGGCACGGGCTGCAGGCGCTCGTCGAGGACGTAGGCGCGGGTGTTGGCGAGCGGCGCGCCGATGCTCACCCGGCCGTCGGGGGCGGCGGGTTCGGCGAGGGTGGACCAGACGGTCGTCTCGGTGGGGCCGTAGACGTTGACCAGCCGGGCGGTGGCGGCGGCGAGGTCGGCGGCGAGCGGGGCGGGCAGGGCCTCGCCGCCGGTGAGCGCGGTCAGGCCGCCGCCGGTCGACGCGAGGCCCGCCTCCAGCAGGAGCCGCCAGCCGCTGGGTGTGGCCTGGACGTGGCCGATTCCCTCGCGGGCGATGAGGTCGAGCAGCGCGGGGCCGTCCCGGTGGGCGCCCTCGGGGGCGAGGACGACGCGGCCGCCGGTGATCAGCGGCAGCAGCAGTTCGACGGTGGAGATGTCGAAGGAGAGCGAGGTCAGGCCGAGCCAGCGGTCCTCGGGACGGGCGCCGAGGTGGTCGCGGAGGCCGCCGAGGAGGTTGGCGAGCGCGCCGTGCGGCACCTCGACGCCCTTGGGGGTGCCGGTGGAGCCGGAGGTGTAGAGCACGTACGCGGGGTGGTCCGGCGCGGGTCCGGTGGGCAGGTCCGGATCCGTGGCTCCCTCCGGGCCCGTGGGCGCCAGGTCCCCCGGGGTGAGGTCGCCCGGCGCGGACGGCTCGCGGGTGACCCGCAGCGTGAGGCCGGAGTCGGCGCGCAGGAAGGCGAGCCGGTCGGCGGGGTACTCCGGGTCGAGCGGAAGGTAGGCCGCTCCGGACGCCAGCACGGCGAGGACGGCGACGAGTTGGTCCCGACCGCGCGGCATGGCGATGCCGACCAGGGTGCCGGGCCCGGCGCCGCGCCGGGTGAGCGCGGCGGCGGCGTGCGCGACCAGCCGGGCCAGCTCGCGGTAGCGGTACGCGGCGCCGTCGGCGACCAGCGCGACGGCCTCCGGGGTGGCGGCGGCGCGGGCGGCGAACAGCGCGGGGACGGTCGCCTCGGCGAGACCCGGTTCCGGCGCGGGGGCGGCGAGTTGGGCGGG
>NZ_BAAAKJ010000033.1:0-9727 GCF_039527695.1 Kitasatospora putterlickiae | reverse complement strand
AGCCGGCCGACCGGGGTGGCGGGGTCGGCGAGGGCGCCGTCCAGCAGGGTGGCGAAGTGGCCGGCGATCCGTTCGGGGGCGCCGGGCCCGAACGCCTCCGCGCGGTACTGCAGGCTGACGTCCAACGAGTCGTCGGTGTCGACGAGTTGGAGGTGGGCGAGGTTACGGGCGGTGCCCGCGAAGCCGATCCAGCGGACGGTGGCGGCGAGGCCGGGGCCGAAGTCGGGCTCCGGTGTGCCGGAGGGGCGGCGGCGGTAGCTGACGGAGAGCGGGGTGAGCGCGGTGCGCGGAGTGAGGCCGCGCACCGCCCGTCCGAGCGGGACGTCCCGGTGCGGGTAGAGCGCGCGCAGCTCGGCGCGCACCGCGAGGGCGTGGTCGGCGAACGACGCGTCCGCCGACGGCTCGGTGAACAGGGGGAGTTCGTTGACGGCCAGTCCGACGGCGACCGGCTCGCCGGGGCGGCGGACGGACAGCTCGACGGCCGTGGCCGGCGCCGGATTGCCGTAGCGCAGCAGCAGCGCGTGCCAGGCGGCGGTGAGCAGTTCGAAGCGGGTGACGCCCAGCCGCTCGGCGGTCGCGACGAGCGCGGCGTGGCGGTCGCCGTCGATCCGGAGCCCGGCGCAGGACCCGGCCCCGGGCAGGGTGCCGGGGGCGGCGCCCGGGTCGGCGACGGTCCGCAGCCCGGGCAGTACCGGCAGACCCGGCTCGCGCCACCGCTCCGCCCAGTAGGCGGTGGCCGAGGCCGACGACGGCTCGCCGGTGGCCGGGGCGGCGGCCGACAGGGCGAGCGCCTCGCCCCGGTGGGCGGCGGCGAGGTCGGCGACCAGCCGGTCCTTGGACTCGCCGTCGAACGCCAGGTGGTGGGCGGTGACCAGCAGCACGTGCCGCTCGGCGGCGGTCCGGTACAGGGTGAACCGGGCGAGCGGCCCGGCCGCGAGGTCGAAGCGGGCGGCGCTCTCGTCGGCGAGCAGCTTGCCGAGGTCCTCGGCCGGGCACTCGACGGTCCGCAGGCCGGGCGCGGGCCCGGGCCGCACACCGGGGCCGTCGGGGTCGATCCGGCCGGCCAGCACGGGGTGGTGCCGGACCACCCGGGCGCAGGACTCGGCGAGGGCCGCGGCGTCCAGCGGGCCGGTGAACTCGACGGTGACGGCGAGGTGGTAGGCGGCGCCGGCGTCGAGGGTCTGCTCGGTGAGCCAGACGCCGTGCTGGGCGGGGCTGAGGGCGGTGGTCATCGGGTGGCCTCGCTGGTGGTGGGGAGGGTCTGGCCGGCCGTGGGTGGCGCGCCCTGGGTGACCTGCCGGCGCAGCTCGCGCTTGAGCACCTTGCCGCCCTCGTTGCGCGGCAGTTCCTCGCGGAACAGCACGGTGGCCGGCAGTTCGTGCGCGGCGAGGTGGCCGAGCAGGAAGGTCCGCAGCTCGGCGGCGGTCGGCGGTTCGGTGCCGGGCGCGGGCACCAGCACCGCGGCGACCACGGCGCCGAGCACGGGGTGCGGCACGCCGAACGCGGCGGCGTCGGCGATCAGCGGGTGGGCGTGCAGGGCGTTCTCGACCTGGAGCGTGGAGACCTTGTGGGCACCGGACTTGACGACGTCCTTCTCCCGGTCGAGCAGGTGCAGGAAGCCGTCGGCGTCGATCCGCCCGAGGTCTCCCATCCGCACCCACGGGCCCTGGAACACCGCCCGGTCCCGCTCGCCGAGGTAGCCGCGCGGCGCGGTGGGCGAGCGCAGCCACAGTTCGCCCGCCTCGCCGGGCGGCAGCGGACGGCCGTCGGCGTCGGTGATCCGCAGATCGGCGAGCGAGGCGGGCTGGCCGGGCGAGTCGGGGTGCCCGGGGTCGAACAGCAGGGTGATCTGGGCGGGGGCGGCCTCGGTGGAGGTGTAGTAGTTGGTGATCTGGGCGCGCGGGAAGGCCCGGCTGAGCGCGAGCGCGACCGGCTGGGGCAGCGCGGCGGCCGTGGAGCCGACCAGCCGGACGCCGTCCAGGTCGGCCTTGGCCAGGGCGGCCGAGGCGAGCAGTTCGATCGCCATGGCGGGGACCAGGAAGACGCTGCCGACGCCGTGCTCGGCGATCAGCCGGACGAACCGCAGCGGGGTGAACTGCGGGGCGGCGACGCAGGCGGCGTGCGCGTTGAGCGCGTTGACCAGCATGGTCTGCCCGGCGTTGGTGCCGACCGGGAAGGCGTGCAGGAAGGCCCGCGAGTGCCGCAGCGGGCGCCGCCGTTCGTCCAGGGTGCAGCCGTACGCCAGGTTGGCGTGGGTGGCGGTGACGCCCTTGGGGGTGCCGGTGGTGCCGGAGGTGTAGAGGATCTGGGCGGGCGCGCCGGGGTCGGCGGGCGGCAGGTCCGGTTCGGCGGGGTGCCCGGCGGCGTCGGCCTCGGTGAGGGCGCGCACCCCGGGGAGGTCCGGCGCGCCGCCGCTGTGCAGCAGCAGCGCCGCGCCCGAGTCGGTGAGGGCGTGCGCGGTGACGGCGGGGGCGAGCCGGTCGGAGAGCGGGACGGCGACCCCGCCGGCCCGCAGCACGGCGAGGTGGGCGACGGCGTAGGCCACCCAGTCGGCGGTGCCGTGGCGCAGGGCGACCCGGTCGCCGGGGCGCAGTCCGGCGGCGCGCAGGGCTGCGGCGAGGGCGCCGGAGCGGGCCTGCCAGGCGCCGAAGTCGAGCCGGTCGGCGCCGTTGACGACGGCGGTCCGCTCGGGGTGGAGGGCGGCCCGGTGGGCGAGCAGCTCGGGCAGGCTGATGGGGACGGCGCGGTTCACACGGCCTCCCGGGCGGCGTCCTTGGCGGCGTCCGCGTTCCTGCGGGTGGCGGCGGCCCGGGCGCGCTCGCGCAGGCCGACCAGGTCGTCCGGCTCGGCGTCCGGCACCTCCCGGTCGAAACGGGCCAGCGCGGGCAGCCGCAGGCCGACGGCGACCAGGACGAGCATGGCGAGCCCGAACAGCACGTACATCAGGGCGATGCCGCGCCCTGGCCCGGTGCCGATCAGCGGGCCGAAGACCGGGGCGAGCGCGCCGTCCGGCTCCATCAGCGGGCCGAACACGGCCGAGCCGAGCGGGGCGATGACGCCGTGGCCGAGCGGCAGGGTGGACCAGGCGACCAGGGTGTTCAGGGCGAAGACCCGGCCGTGGAACCGCTGCGGCACCTTGACCTGGACGATCGTCGAGTAGACGCCGTTGACCAGGGAGAGCGCGAAGGACATCCCGAACGCCCCGGCGGCGATCACCCAGAGCCCGGCGTGCAGGCCGGTGACGGCGCCGGCCAGCGCGAGGACGGCGGCCAGGGCGAGCATGCCGCGCAGCCGGTGGCGGCGCGGTCCGCCCCAGAAGCCCATGGCGATGCCGCCGAGCAGGGCCCCGGCGCCGCCGGCCACGGCGACCCGGGCGGCGCCGTCCAGGTCGGAGAAGGCGAGCACCATCGGGGTGGTGAGCAGGAACAGCGGGGAGAGGAAGACGTTCAGGCCCGCGAACCAGAGCAGCATGGAGCGGAAGCCGCGCTGGCGCCAGGAGTAGCCGAAGCCCTGCTTGATCTCCTCGACCAGCGGTTCGCGCCTGGTCCACGGCAGGGTGCGCGGGAAGCGCACCGCCAGCAGGATGGCGACGGCGATGACGTAGCTGGCCACGTCGATGATCAGGATGCCGCGCAGGCCGATCGCCGCGAGCAGCGCGACCGCGACCATCGGCACGACGAACTGTGCCGCGCCGAAGGCGAGCTGGACGACTCCGTTGGCGTGGCCCAGGTACTGCTTGGGGACGATCTGGGGCACCGCGGAGGCGTAGGCGAGGCGTTGGAAGGTCAGCGCGACGGAGAGCACGCCGAGCAGCACGTAGACCTGCCAGGAGTGCAGTTGGCCGGCCAGCAGCAGGGCCAGCATGGCGGCCTGGGTGGCTCCGGCGGCGATGTCGCCGGCCAGCATCACCTTGCGCCGGTCCAGCCGGTCGACCAGGGCGCCGGCCACCGGTCCGACGACGATGCCGGGCAGCATGGCGATGACGGCGTAGAGCGCGTAGCGGGTCATCGAGCCGGTCTCCAGCAGGATCCAGATCGGCAGCGCGAACTCGGTGAGCGCCGATCCGGTGATGGAGGCCAACTGGCCCGCGGCGACGGCCAGGAAGCGTCCCATGCTGGGCTGCGGGCCCTCCGCGGCGGGCTCCTCGACCGCCTCCTGCTCGGCGGCCGGCGGGCCGGTCTCGCCGTGGAACCACCAGGAGCTGTCCGGTCCGCGCGCGGGCAGACCGCCGGTCTCCCCGGCGAGGACGGCGCGGTGCACGGTGGTGACGGCCTCGACGACCTCCGCCGCACGGTACTTGACGAAGAAGTGCCCGCCCTGGTCGAGCACCGCGACGGCGGAGCGCTCGGCGAGCAGCAGCCATTCGCGGTACCGCTCCTGGTAGAAGTCGGCGGCCGGGTCGTGGTCGCCGACCAGCGAGACCAGCGGGGCGCGCAGCCGGGGCGCGCCGGCCTCGACCTCCTCGATGGCCCGGGTGAAGTACGCCTCGGCGGCCTTGGAGTCGCGGCGCATGTTGCCGACGATGAACCGGACCTGTTCCTGGTCGAGTTCGGAGGTGTCGACGCCCATGCCGGTGAGCCAGTTGAGGTAGACCCGGTCGCCGAGCAGCGGTTCCAGGGCGGCGATGCCGCTGAGCGCGGTGAGCACCTTGCTGCGCGGCTTGGCGAACGGGAACTGGGCGCCGGCGTAGACGGCTTCGAGCTCCCGGCCGGAGGCCTCCAGCAGGCGGGCGGTGGCGACGGCGAGGGCGGTGCCGACGCCGCAGTGGCCGTAGACGACGACCGGGCCGTCGACCCGCTCGCGCACCTCGGCGGCCAGCTGCTCGGCCAGCTCGTCGAAGGGCAGGTGCTGTTCGGTGACGCCGATGTCATGGCCGGGGATCGCGACGGCCCACAGTTCGGTGTCGGCGGGCAGCAGGTCGGCGACCGGCTGGTAGACGACGGCGCTGCCGCCGCCGTAGGGGACGCAGACCAGGGTGAGCCGGCGGCGCTCGGCCGGGACGGGCCGGGTGAGCCGGTGCAGCAGGCGGCGCGGGCCGCGGTCGCGCTCGTCGAGGGTGGCGAGGGCGGCGAGGTCGTGGACGGTGCGGCAGGTGAAGAGGTCCATCACGCTGACCGGGCGGGCGCCGGCCTCGGTGAGCCGCTTGCGGGCCTTGGCGACGACCTGGGTGGCGAGCAGCGAGTGGCCGCCGAGGTCGAAGAAGTCCTCGTCGGTGCCGACCTCGGGCAGGCCGAGCACCTCGGCCCAGATCTCGGCGAGCACCCGCTCGGCCTCGGTCGCGGGCTTGGCGGCGCCGGCGTCGCGGCGGATCCGCGGGGCGGGCAGGGCGCGGCGGTCGAGCTTGCCGTTGGGGGTGAGCGGCAGGGCGGGCAGCACGGCGAAGGCGGCGGGGACCTGGTGGTCGGGCAGGGTGCGCTTGAGGGCGGCGCGCAGGGCGGCCGGGTCGGGCTCGTCGGCGCCGGGGGCGGGGACGAGGTAGCCGGTGAGCCGCTTGTCGCCGGGCCGGTCCTCGCGGACGATGACGGCGGCGTCGGCGATGCCGGGCCGGGCGCGCAGGGCGGCCTCGGTCTCGCCGGGTTCGATCCGCAGGCCGCGGATCTTGACCTGCTGGTCGATCCGGCCGAGGTGTTCGAGGGTGCCGTCGGGGCGGCGGCGGGCGAGGTCGCCGGTGCGGTAGAGCCGGGCGCCGGGCGGGCCGTAGGGGTCGGGGACGAACCGGGCGGCGGTGAGGCCGGGGCGGCGGTGGTAGCCGAGGGCGACGGCGGTGCCGCCGATGTGGAGTTCGCCGGGGGCGCCGGGCGGGACCGGCCGCAGGGCGGAATCGAGCACGTACAGGCGGGTGTTGTCGATCGGCAGGCCGATCGGGACGGTCCGCAGCGGGCCCTCGCACTCCCAGGCGGAGACGTCGACGGCGGCCTCGGTGGGCCCGTACAGGTTGGCGAGCGCGCAGCCGGGCAGGCGGGTGGTGAACTCCCGCGCGGTGTCCGGCGGCAGGGCCTCGCCGCTGCACACCACGCGGCACAGGGTGGTGCAGCGTTCGAGGCCGTCCTCGGCGAGGAAGACGGTGAGCATGGCGGGCACGAAGTGGGCGACCGTGACGCCGGCGCGCACCACGAGGTCGCGCAGGTAGCCGGCGTCCTTCTGGCCGCCGGGCTTGGCGAGGACGATCCGGGCGCCGGTGGTCAGCGGCCAGAAGAACTCCCAGACGGAGACGTCGAATCCGGCCGGGGTCTTCTGCAGGACGCGGTCCTCGGGGCCGATCCGGTAGGCGTCCTGCATCCACTGGAGGCGGTTGGCGATGGCCCGGTGGGTGTTGGGCACGCCCTTGGGGCGGCCGGTGGAGCCGGAGGTGTAGATCAGGTAGGCGGTGTCGTCGGGGGCGGGCCCAGCGGGCAGCGGGGTGCGGGCGCGGACCTTGGGCCACTCGCCGGGGTCGTCCAGCAGCAGGACGCGGGCGGTGCAGCCGTCCGGGATGGGCAGCCGGCGCTGGGTGAGCAGGACGGGCGCGGCGCTGTCGGCGAGCAGGAAGGCGAGCCGTTCGGCGGGGTAGTCGGGCTCCAGCGGGGTGTAGCCGGCGCCGGTGCGCAGCACGCCGAGCAGGCCGGCGACGAGTTCGGGCGAGCGTTCGGCGCTGATCGCGACCAGGCTGCCGGGGCCGACGCCCTCAGCGGCCAGCCGGACGGCGATCCGGTCGGCGGCCGCGTCAAGCTGACGGTACGTCAGGACGGGGCCGTCCTCGAAGGAGACCGCGACGGCGTCGGGGGTGCGGGCGATCTGCTCGGCGACCAGGGCGGTCAGGGTGGTGGCCGGGCGGTCGTTGGCGGTGTCGTTGAACCGCTCGACCTCGAAGGCCCGTTCGGCCTCGGGGAGGTCGTCGAGGGCGGACAGCGGGACGTCCGGGCGGTCGGCGATCGCGGTCAGCAGCCGGCCCAGGTGCTCGGCGAGGCGGGCGACGTCGGCCTCGGCGAAGAGGTCGGTGTTGTAGTTGAAGGAGCCGAGCAGGCCCTGCGGCCACTCCTGGAGGAAGAGCTCCAGGTCGAACCGGGTGCCGCTGGCCCGAACGCCGAACGGCTCGACGTCGATGGGCAGTTCTCCGACGGCCTCGCGCTGGACGGCGTAGTTCTGCACGGCGAGGACGGCCTGGAAGACCGGCGGGCGGGTGACGTCGCGGGCCACCTTGAGCTCGGTGACCAGCTGGGCGAAGGGCAGTTCCTGGTGGGCGTAGGCCTCCAGGCAGGTGTCGCGGGTGCGGCGCAGCAGTTCGGTGAAGGTGGGGTCGCCCTCCAGCCGGGCGGGCAGCGCCAGCACGTTGACGAACATGCCGACGAGCGGTTCGAGTTCGGGCTCGGGGCGGCCGGCGATGGGCGATCCGACGGCGAAGTCGCGCTGGCCGCTGAACCGGGCGAGCAGGGTCTGGAAGGCGGCGAGCAGCACCATGTAGACGGTGGCGTCGTGGCGCTTGCCGAGCGCGGTCAGCCGGTCGAGCAGCGGGCGGTCGACCTCGAAGCCGTAGCCGGCGCCGTCGAAGGTCTGGCGCGGCGGGCGGGGGGCGGCGCAGGCGAGTTCCAGCGGTTCGACGCCGGCCAGTTCGCGGGCCCAGTGGGCGACCTCGGCGGCCAGCCGCTCGCCGCTCAGCCGCTCGCGCTGCCAGATGGCGAAGTCGCCGTATTCGACGGCGAGTTCGGGCAGTGGGTCGGGGCGGCCGGCGGTGTAGGCGGCGTAGCCGCGCAGGACCTCGCCGAGCAGCACCTCGCTGGACCAGCCGTCGCTGACGCTGTGGTGGACGACGAGCAGCAGCACGTGGTCGTCGTCGGCGAGCCTGACCAGGTGGGCGCGCAGCAGCGGGCCGCTTTCCAGGTCGAAGGGGACGGCGGCGGCCTCGTCGATCAGCCGTTCGGCGTGCGCGGGGTCGGCGGCGTCGGCGAGGGTGAGGTCGGCGGGGCCGGGCGGGTCGATGACCAGCAGCGGGCGGCCGTCGTCGGTGGCGGGGTAGCGCGAGCGCAGGGTCTCGTGCCGGGCGAGGGAGGCGTCCAGGGCGCGGCGCAGGGCGGGCAGGTCGAGCGGGCCGCGCAGCCGGCGCACGACCGGGATGTTGTAGGCGGCGGTGCCGGGGGCGAACTGCTCCATGAACCAGAGCCGTTCCTGGGCGTAGGAGAGCGGCACGGGCGCGTCGGCGGCGCGGCGGGCGATGGTCTGCCGGGGGGCGGTGCGGCTCCTGAGGCGGCGGCTGAGCAATTCGCGCTTGGCGGCGGTGAGCCCGGCGGAGGACGGCGTGTCGGCGGGGGCCGGTGTGTCGGCCGAGGCCGGCGTGGGGGCGGTTTCGGTGCTCATGACGGCGTTGCGGTCCCTTCCAGGGCGTCCTGCGCGGCGAGCAGTTCCTCGGCGGCGGCGTCGGACAGCGCGTCGAGTTCGGCGACCAGGGCGGCTTCGACGGCGTCGGCGAAGGCGGCCACCGTGCGGTGGGTGAAGAGGGTGCGCAGCGGCACGGCGAGGTCGGCCGTGGCGCGGATGCGGGCGACGACCCGGGTGGCGAGCAGGGAGTGGCCGCCGAGGTCGAAGAAGTCGTCGTGGACGCCGACCCGGTCGAGGCCGAGGACCTCCTGCCAGACCTCGGCGACCAGCTCCTCGGCCTCGGTGCGCGGGGCGAGGTAGGCGGCGCGCAGCTCGGGGCGGGTGTCGGGGTCGGGCAGCGCGCGGTGGTCGAGCTTGCCGTTGGGCGTGAGCGGCAGCGCGTCGAGGACGAGGACGGCGTTGGGGACGAGGTGGGCGGGCAGGGTGGCGGCCAGCGCGGTGCGCAGCTCCTCAGGCGTGGGCGCGACCGGCCCGGTGGGCACGACGTAGCCGAGCAGCCGGTCCGCGCGGGCGAGGACGGCGGCCTGGCCGACGCCGGGCCGGGCGAGCAGCGCGGACTCGACCTCGCCGGGCTCGATCCGGTAGCCGCGCACCTTCACCTGGGCGTCGATCCGGCCCAGGAACTCCAGTTCGCCGTCGCCCCGTCGGCGCACCAGGTCGCCGGTGCGGTAGAGCCGGGCGCCGGGCGGGCCGTCCGGGTCGGGCACGAAGGCCCGGGCGGTGGCGCCGGGCCGTCCGAGGTAGCCGTCGGTGACACCGGCGCCGCCGATGACGAGTTCGCCGGGGGCGCCGGGCGGCACGGGGTGGCCGTGGCGGTCGAGCACGGCGACGGTGGTGCCGCCGATGGGACGGCCGATCGGCGGGCGCCGGGCGGTGTCGGCGGCGCCGAGCCCGGCGGTGGTGGCGATGACGGTGGTCTCGGTGGGCCCATAGGAGTTGACCAGCCGGACGCTGTCGCCGAACCGGGCGCGCCAGGCGGCGACGGCCTCCGGGCGGACCTGGTCGGCGCCGAGGATGAGCAGCCGCAGGGTCGCCGGCCAGGGGGTGGCGTCGAGGTCGGCGACCAGCTGGTGCCAGTACGGGGTGGGCAGGTCGAGCACGGTGAGGCCGGCGGCGGTGGGCTCGGCGAGCTGGTCGGGCAGGGCGGCGCCCGCCTCCGCGACGACCAGGGTGGCGCCGGCGGCGAGCGCCGGGAACACCTCCTCGGCACAGGTGTCGAAGGAGAGCGAGGCGTACTGCAGGACGCGGTCGGCGGCGGTGAGGCGGTAGCCCTCGCGCATCCAGGCGACCCGGGCGGCGAGCGCGCGGTGCGGGACCAGCACGCCCTTGGGGGTGCCGGTGGAGCCGGAGGTGTAGATGACGTACGCGGGGTCGC
>NZ_BAAAKJ010000032.1:0-2527 GCF_039527695.1 Kitasatospora putterlickiae | reverse complement strand
GTCCCGGCCGTAGGAGCCGGAACCGCCGCGCGAGCCCGAGCCGCCGCCGTACGAACCCGAGCCGCCGTACGAGCCCGAGCCGCCGCGCGAACCCGAGCCGCCCCGCCCGCCGCCGGACCCGCCGCCGTACGAACCCCCGCGCGAGCCGGAGCCGCCGCGGCCCGAGCCGCCCCCGTAGGAGCCGCCCCGGCCGCCCCCGCCCTGTCCGCCGCGACCGCTGCCGCCGCCGCTGCTGTTCCTGCCGTTGCCACTGCTACGCATCAAAGTGTCCGTACGTCGTTACCGTCTGGGCTGTGCGGTCGTTTCGGCCGACCTCACCGCCCCCCTACCGATCGGGCGCAGCCCGACCGGCCTCGCCACTGCCGTCCGCGGCCTGGGCAGCGGCGGCGACCGCCTCCGCGATCATCGTGCCCTCCAGGGACTCCGCTTCCACGTCGTCGACCTCGGGCAGGAAGGGAGCGAGCTCCGGCAGCTCGTCCAGGCCGCGGAGCCCCATCCGTTCCAGGAAGTAGTTCGTCGTCCGATACAGGATCGCACCTGTTTCGGGCTCGGATCCGGCCTCTTCCACCAGTCCTCGCTGTACCAGGGTACGCATCACGCCGTCACAGTTCACACCGCGGACGGCTGAGACCCGAGATCTGGACACCGGTTGCCGGTAGGCGACCACCGCCAGGGTCTCCAGCGCCGCCTGGGTCAGCCGGGCCTGCTGGCCGTCCAGGACGTAGCGGTCGACGGCCCGCGAGCAGGCCGCGCGGCTGTAGAACCGCCAGCCGCCGGCCACCAGCCGCAGGTCGAAGCCCCGGCCCTGGGCGGTGTACTCGGCGGACAGTTCGCGCAGCGCCGCCGCCACCTCCGCGCGGGGCCGCTCCAGGACGGAGGCGAGGTGGGCCTCGCCGGCCGGTTCGTCGACGACCATCAGGATCGCCTCCAGCTCGGCCCGCAGCCCGGGACCGTCGTCCACCGCCGGCCCGGCGGGCCGGTCAGGCCCGGACTCCGCCTCCCCCGGCACGCCGGGCGCCGGTTCCAGCCACTCCCCGGCGCGCGGCCGCCCCGGTACCGCGAGCGTCCGCCGGGCGGGCCGCCCGGCGCCGGTGCCGCCGTTCCCGGCCGTCATCGCCGGTCCTCCTCGTCGCTCTCGTCCTTCGCGTCCTTCGCGTCCTTCACGTCCTTCGCCGCCCGCGCCGCAGCCTCGCCCGCCGGCCGGTCGAACTCGTCCGTCACCTCGACCGCGCCCCGGTCCGCCTCGGCCACCCAGCGCACGACCAGCTCGCCGAGCGCGTCCGGCTGCTCGAAGGCGAGCACCCGCTCCCGGTACAGCTCCAGCAGCGCCAGGAAGCGGGCGACCACCACCATGGTGTCCGGCGCGTCGGCGACCAGCCGCTGGAAGGTGGCCTCGCCCAGCTCGGTCAGCAGCCCGGCCACCAGTCCCGCCTGCTCGCGCACGCTCACCGGCGGGGTGTGGATGTGGTCGACGAAGACGACCGGCCGGGGCTTCGGCGCCATCGCCCTGGCGGCGAGCTGGGCGAGGCGCTCGGCGCCGACGCCGATCACGACCTCGGGCAGCAGGTCGGCGTGCCGTGCCTCCAGGCCGACGGTCCGGGGCCGCCGCAGCAGTTCGGCGGCCCAGCGCTCGCCGAACAGCGCCGCCGCCCGCTTGTACGCCCGGTACTGCAGCAGCCGGGCGAAGAGCAGGTCGCGCGCCTCCAGCAGGGCGAGGTCCTCCTCGTCCTCGACCTCGGCGGCGGGCAGCAGCCGGGCCGCCTTGAGGTCGAGCAGGGTGGCGGCGACGACCAGGAACCCGGTCGCCGCGTCGAGGTCCCAGTCGGGGCCCATGGCGCGGATGTGCGCCATGAAGTCGTCGGTGACCGTCGCCAGCGCGACCTCGGTCACGTCCATCCGGTGCTTGGCGATCAGGCTCAGCAGCAGGTCGAACGGGCCCTCGAAGTTGTCCAGCCGGACCAGGAAGCCGCCCTGCGGCCCGTCCTGCGGCGTACCCGCTCCAGCGGCGGCCTGGACGGCGACGGGGCTCTCGGAGGTGCTCGGCATGACGGTCCATCTTCGCCCGCCCGCACCGCCCGCCGCGCACCGGGGCCCGCCGACACGCCGGACCGCCCGGCCCCGGCCTGACAGCCGCACCGCACCGCACCGCACAAACCCGCACCGCACAAACTCGCACCGCACCGAACGACCCCGGACCCCCCGCGGCCCCGAGGAACGCGCTCAGCGCCCGCGCAGCCGCCGCACCAGGATGCTCGCCTCGCCGCGCTGCTCCAGGTCCGCCAGCACCACCGCGATGGCCTCCCGGACGATCCGGCCGCGGTCCACCGCCAGGCCGTGCTCACCGCGGAGCACCAGCCGGGTGTGTTCGAGGTCCATCAGTTCCTCGGCGGACACGTACACGGTGATCTTCTCGTCGTGCCGCTCGCGCCCGCTCGGCCGGCGCGGGGCGCGCCCGCGCGGACGGGGCCGCCCGGTGGCGCCCGTCTGGTCCTCGGCCGCACCGGGGTGCTGGCGCGGCGCCGGGGCG
>NZ_BAAAKJ010000031.1:15038-16981 GCF_039527695.1 Kitasatospora putterlickiae | reverse complement strand
TCCCTCGCTTCATGTCATGCGCGCCAGCGAGCCCTTGGCATCAATCATCTAGAAGCTCCGCCCGGGAGGCGGATCGGGCCCCGTTGTCCGGTTCGCCCGTTGCACCGCGTAGAGTCTTCGGTCGTGAGTGAGACGGCCGGGCGGGCACCCCAGGAGACCTCGCCGTGCTGCGCCGTACGGGACCTGGTCCGGACGTACCGCGCCGGGCGCGGCGCCTCCGCCAGCGAGATCCGGGCCAACGACGGCATCACCCTGACCGTCCGGCAGGGCGAGATCTTCGGCCTGCTCGGACCCAACGGCGCGGGCAAGTCCACCCTGGTCCGCCAGCTCACCGGACTGCTGCGGCCGGACTCCGGCAGCATCGAGATCCTCGGCCACGACGTGGTCCGGCACCCCGAACGGGCCGCCCGGCTGCTCGGCTACCTCGGCCAGGAGTCCTCCGCGCTCGACGAGCTGACCGTCGCCCTCGCCGCCGAGACCACCGGACGGCTGCGCGGCCTGAGCCGGGCCCGGGCCCGCGCCGCCGCCGACGAGGTGATCACCGAGCTCGCGCTGGAGCCGCTCGCCCAGCGGCCGCTCGCCAAGCTCTCCGGCGGCCAGCGCCGGCTCGCCTGCGTCGCCGCCGCCCTGGTCGGGGACCGGCCGCTGCTCGTCCTCGACGAGCCCACCACC
This sequence comes from Kitasatospora putterlickiae, assembly GCF_039527695.1. Taxonomy (NCBI): domain Bacteria; kingdom Bacillati; phylum Actinomycetota; class Actinomycetes; order Kitasatosporales; family Streptomycetaceae; genus Kitasatospora; species Kitasatospora putterlickiae. The sequence goes on along the minus strand of NZ_BAAAKJ010000031.1, from coordinate 16,309 downwards.
GGCATGGACCCGGTCGCCCGGCGGGCCGTCTGGTCGGCGGTCGAACGCCGCCGGGCCGAGCGCTCCGCCACCGTGCTGCTGGTCACCCACAACGTGATCGAGGCGGAGACGGTGCTGGACCGGGTCGCGGTGGTCGACGAGGGCCGGGTGATCGCCTGCGACACCCCCGGCGGCCTCAAGGCGCTGGTCGACGGCGACGTCCGGCTCGACCTGGTCTGGCGCGACGAGGCGCCGCTGGCCGTCCCCGCCGTCGCGGCGCTCGCCGAACGGGCCGAGCGCACCGGCCGCCGCTGGACCGTGCGCACCACCCCCGAGCAGGCCCGCGAACTGGTTTCCGCCGTCACCACCGGCCCGGCCTTCGCCGCCCTGGACGACTTCACCCTGGCCACCCCGAGCCTTGAGGACGCCTACCTCAAGCTGGGCGGCCGCCACGGAGGACTGGCCAAGTGACGCTGCTCTCGGCACCGCCGCGCACCACCCCCGGCGCGGCCGGCGGACCCGCCCCGCTGGCCCCGGCCGCCCGGCTGCTGCCCGCCCTCGCCGCCGTCTACCGGGCGCAGCTCGCCCGGGCCCGGGTGGCGCGGATCCCGCTGCTGTTCGTGGCCACCTTCCAGTCGCTCGGCATCCTGGTGATGATGCGGGGCGTCGTCGACGCCGGGCAGACCTCGGGCGCCCGGTACGTGGTGTCCGGCTCCAGCGTGCTGGTGGTGGCCTTCGTGGCGCTCAACCTGCTCGCCCAGTACTTCGGCCGGCTGCGGGCCAGCGGCGGGCTGGACCACTACGCGACGCTGCCGGTGCCGGCCGCCTCGGTGGTGCTCGGCACGGCCGCCGCGTTCGCCTCGTTCACCCTGCCCGGAACGCTGGTCACGGCCGGCGTCGGCGCGGTGATGTTCGGGCTGCCGCTCGGGCAGCTGTGGGTGCTGCTCGCGGTGGTGCCGCTGGCCGGGGCGGCGCTCTCCGGGCTCGGCGCGGCCTGCGGGCTGCTCGCGCCCAAGCAGGAGATCGCCACCATGCTCGGGCAGCTGGGCATGTCGGCGGCGCTGCTGCTCGGCGTCCTGCCGGTGGACCACCTGCCGCAGCCGGTGCTGTGGCTGCGCGACCTGCTGCCGTCCACCTACGCGGTGGAGGCGTTCGCCCGGACGTTCCGGCCGTCGCCGGACTGGGCGGCGGTGGTCGGGGACCTCGCGGTCTGCGCCGGGGTGGGCGTGGTGTCGCTGGCCGTCGCCACCTGGGCCTACCGGCGGGCGACCCGGCGGTAGCGGCGGGGCGCG
>NZ_BAAAKJ010000031.1:14021-14989 GCF_039527695.1 Kitasatospora putterlickiae | reverse complement strand
GCCGCGGCCGGTCCGCCCGCCGCACGTGATCCGTACGCACTGCCGCCGGGGCTGGACCTGGCGGGCGGCGGGAAGCGGCCGGCGGAGCCGTTGGCGCAGCGGCTGCTGCCCGAGCTGAGGGCCGGGGCGGCCACGGTGCTGGCCTGCCTGGTGCTGGGGGTCGTGATGGGCGGGCTGTGGGCCTGGCTGGCGCCCAAGGTGCCGCTGGTGGTGGACGGCAACAAGATCCTCTACGGGGACCCGGAGGGGGAGCAGCGGGCCGGGGCCGACAGCGTGTTCGTGCTGATCGGGCTGGGGATGGGGATCCTGACCGCGCTGGGGGCGTTCCTGCTCACCCGGAAGCGGGGCGGCGGCATCGCGGTGGCGGTCGGGCTCGCGGTCGGCGGCCTGCTGGCGTCGGTGGGGGCGTGGGGGCTCGGGCGGTGGCTCGGGCCGGGCCGCGACCTGGTCGCGGAGGCGCGGCGGGTCGGGAACGGCGGGCACTTCCAGGCGGACATCGACCTCGGGGCGTACGGGGCGGTGCTGGCGTGGCCGATGGCGGCGATGGTGCTGTTGCTGGCGCTGTCGGCGGCGTTCGGGAAGCGGGAGGAGGACCCGCCGCCGTACTGGGTGCCGGGGCCTCCGGCCGTGGACGCCGGGGCTCCGGTGGAGGACCGGCGGGACGGCTGAGGGGCGGGGGGTCGGACGGCGGTCCCCCGCGCCCCTCCTGAGGTGGGTGCACCACCTCGGCGCACGTCCTGGCGGGGGTGGTCAGGAGAGGCGGGCGATGGGGGCGGTGCGGGCGTCGGTGAGGGTGACGAGGTCGGCGGGGGAGAGCTCGACCTCCAGGCCGCGGCGGCCGGCGGAGACGTACACGGTGAGGTGGGCGAGGGCGGTGGCGTCGATGACGGTGCGCAGGGGGCGGCGCTGGCCCAGCGGGGAGATGCCGCCGAGGACGTAGCCGCTGCTGCGTTCGGCGGCGGCCGGGT
>NZ_BAAAKJ010000031.1:3125-14004 GCF_039527695.1 Kitasatospora putterlickiae | reverse complement strand
TCGGCCATCGCGGCGCGCTTGCCGCCGACCGCGGCCGCCAGGGCCTTGAGGTCGAGCTGGCCGGCCACCGGGACGACGCCGACGGTCAGCACCCCGTCGACGTCGGCGACCAGGGTCTTGTAGACCCGCTCCGCCGGGACGCCCAGCGCCTCGGCGGCCTCCCCGCCGTAGGAGGCGGCGGCCGGGTCGTGCTCGTAGGAGTGGACGGTGAACGGCACGGCGGCGGTCTCCAGGGCGACCGTCGCGGGCGTGCCCTGACCGCCCTTCTTCGGCTTCTTGGCCACGGGGGCTCCGCAATCGGTGGGTTCGGTCAGTTGGGGCTGAAGGACTGGCGGGTGAGGTCGACGGCGGGCAGCGAGGGCAGCCAGCCGAGCACCGCCGTCTCGCGGCGCAGCAGGTCGAGCTCGGTGCGCAGCCGCTGCGCGTTGTCGGGGCAGGCCAGCAGCTGCTGCTTGAGCGGGACCTCCAGGACGGTGGCCGCGGCGACCAGGTAGGACAGCACCTGCGGGTCCTCGGGCAGCTCCGGGCGGCCGACGGTGCTGGCCTCGCGGGCGCCGGCGAGGCGTCGCTGGTAGGTGCGGAAGATCCGCTCGACCTCGGCGGCGAGCGCCCCGGAGCCCTCGCCGGTGCGCTCCTCTATGGGTTCCAGCTCGCCGACCAGGTACGGGCCGCCGACGTCGACGGACCGGAGCCAGAACCGGGTGGTGCCGGTGACCAGCAGCTCGTAGCGGCCGTCCGGCTGCGGCTGGACGGAGGTGAGGTCGGCGACGCAGCCGATGTGGTGGAGCGCCTCCAGCGGGTCGCCGGTCTCGGTGCCGAGGCCGTCCAGCGGGCCGGCCGGGCCGTCCTCGGGACGGACCGGGGCGACCTCGCGGCCGTCCTTGATGGCGAGCACGCCGAAGCGGCGCGGCTGGTCCTCGGGTTGCTCCAGCAGGTCGGCGACGAGACGGCGGTAGCGCTCCTCGAAGACGTTGAGGGGCATCACCAGGCCCGGGTAGAGCACCGTGTTCAGCGGGAAGAGCGGAAGCCGTTCTGTCACGGCGGACAGCGTAGTTCCCCGGGCCCGGCGGACCTTCACGGCCCTGGCCTGTCTCTCGCGGGAGGACCCGGCTAGACCCGCTGCAGCATCCGGGTGGCGCCGGCGGCGACCGTGGTGGCCAGCACCCAGCCGACGATGACCAGGCCGGAGGCGACCCACTGGGCGGTGCCGCCGGGGTTCCAGCCCTTCTGGCCGAGGTCGACGACGGGCAGCAGTTGGCCCAGCGCGTACAGCACCGGGTTCCAGTGCGGCCGTTCGTCGGCCTTCAGCGGCTGCGGCGGGTGGGTGGCGAAGTAGATGCTGCCCAGGGCCCAGGCGAGCAGCATCCACAGGGCGGCCCGGCCGGGCCGGAAGCCGTAGCCGACGGTGACGTCCTGGATCCGGCCCCAGATCCGGGCCGGCAACGGCAGGGTCTGCCGGCGGCGGCGCTGCTTGGCGTAGAGCACCTCGCGGGCGTCGTCGTCGGCGCCGTCGCGGCGCAGGGCGGCGGCCAGCTGCTCGTAGGACTCGGGCTGGAACTCCACGGAGGAACGTTCCAGCCAGCCGATCCGCTCGCGGATGGGGAACGGCACGGCCGGGCGCAGGCACTCGTAGGTGAACCCGGTCAGGCCGACCGCGCCCTCCCGGGGCCAGGAGCCGGGCGCGTCGACGAGGTTGCCGATCCGGGCCCGGGACAGTGAGACGGTGCCGCCGCCCGGGAAGCGGCAGGTGAGGCGCAGCTCCGGGGTCTGGATCCGGCGCAGGGCCACCTCGTCGCCGTCGTCCAGGTGGAACTCGGCGTCGGAGAGCAGGCAGGCGTTCTCGAACCGGCCGTCGGAGAGCCGGACCTGGCCGAAGGCGCGGAACGGCGTGCTCGGCGCGTCCGGCGGCGGGACCTCGCCGTACCCGGAGCCGTAGTAGGTCTGCGACCCGTACCAGCCGCCGTCGGTCGAACCGCTCAGGTACAGGGTGTGGCCGACGGTGATCCGGACGGCGTTCAGGGCGTTGCGGTTGCCCGGCACGGCGCGCAGCCGGGCGCCGCGCAGCGAGAGCCGTCCGCCGATCCGGGCGGTGCGCAGGCTGACCTCGCCCTCGGCCTCCAGCCGGTCGGCCTCGCAGTCCTGGCTGACCGCGATGCCGTCGGCGGACAGCGCCCGGCCGAACCGGTCACCGCCCAGCACGGCCTGGTTGATCAGCAGGTCGGTGCCGATCCGGGCGTCGGTGAGCCGCACGCCCTGGCGTATCCGGCAGCGGGCCAGGTGGAGATCCCCGGAGGTGGCCAGCCGGGAGGCCTCCAGGCGGGGGATCAGGCAGTTGATGAAGCGCAGCGTGCCGGCCTCGGCCTCGGAGATCAGGATCTTCTGGTCGAAGCGGCAGTCGTGCAGCTCGACGTAGTGGCCGATGGTGCCGCCGGCCAGGTCGAGCGGGCCGGTGACCAGGGCGCCGGTCAGCTTGAGCGAGGCGACCCGGCCGGGGACGGCGGGCGGTCCGTCCAGCAGCAGCCGGGCGAGGACCCGGGCGCGGACCGTCCGCCCGGGGCCCCAGACGGCCTCGCCGAACGGGTCGTCCTCGGCGGCCTCGCCGCTGCGCAGGTCGTGGATCCGGCCGAGCCGGAACGCCTGCCAGAGTGCCTGTTCGGCCGCCGTCCAGTCCTCCGGTGCCCGATCCGTCACGCTTCCCCCCGGTTCCTGCGGCCTCCCCCGGGCCGTCTCGCCCTTCGTATCACGGACTGAAATGCGGGACCGCCGGTTCCGGCCACTCCTTACACTGGGTGGCGTGATCTCTCGAATCGATCTGCGCGGCTCGCTCGACGACCCGCGCGACCTGCTGCCCCGTGCCGACTTCGACGTCGCGGCCGCCCTGGAGAAGGTGCGTCCGATCGCCGAGGACGTCCATCATCGCGGGGTCGCGGCGCTGATCGAGATCACCGAACGCTTCGACGGCGTGCGGCTGGAGTCCACCCGGGTCCCGGCCGAGCAGCTCGCGCAGGCCCTGGAGGGGCTGGACCCGAAGGTGCGCGCCGCGCTGGAGGAGTCGATCCGCCGCGCCCGCCTGGTGCACGCGGACCAGCGCCGCGAGGAGCACACCACCCAGGTGGTGCCCGGCGGCACGGTGACCCAGCGCTGGGTGCCGGTGGACCGGGTCGGGCTGTACGTGCCGGGCGGTCTGGCCGTCTACCCGTCCTCCGTTGTGATGAACGTGGTGCCGGCCCAGGAGGCGGGCGTGCGCGGCATCGCGGTGACCTCCCCGCCGCAGAAGGCCTTCGGCGGCCGGGTCCACCCGACCATCCTGGCGGCCTGCGCGCTGCTCGGCGTCACGGAGGTCTACGCGGTCGGCGGCGCCCAGGCGGTCGCCATGTTCGCGCTGGGCACCGAGGAGTGCGAGCCGGTGAACATGGTCACCGGCCCCGGCAACATCTACGTGGCCGCCGCCAAGCGCTACTTCGCCGGGCGGATCGGCATCGACTCCGAGGCCGGTCCGACCGAGATCGCCGTCCTCGCCGACGACAGCGCCGACCCGGTGGACGTCGCCGCCGACCTGATCAGCCAGGCCGAGCACGGCCCGACCTCGGGCTCGGTGCTGGTCACCGACTCGGTGGCGCTGGCCGACGCGGTCGAGGCCGAGCTGAAGGCCCAGGTCGCCCGCACCCGGCACAGCGAGCGGGTGGCCGAGGCGCTGGGCGGCCGGCAGTCCGGCATCATCCTGGTCGACGACCTGGAGCAGGGCCTGGCGGTGGTCAACGCCTACGCGGCCGAGCACCTGGAGATCCAGACCCGGGACCCGCACGCGGTCGCCGCCAGGGTGCGCAACGCCGGCGCGATCTTCCTCGGCCGGTTCACCCCGGTCTCGCTCGGCGACTACGCGGCCGGCTCCAACCACGTGCTGCCCACCGGCGGCTGCGCCTGCCACTCCTCGGGCCTGTCCGTGCAGACCTTCCTGCGCGGTGTGCAGGTCGTCGAGTACGACCGCGAGGCGCTGGCCGGCATCGCCGCGCACGTCGTCAACCTGGCGAACGCCGAGGACCTGCCCGGTCACGGCGACGCGATCAAGGCCCGATTCGAATGGAGTGTGCCGGGCGCGTGACGAAGATCGACGACCTCCCCGTCCGGGACGAACTGCGCGGACAGTCGCCCTACGGCGCCCCGCAGCTCGACGTCCCCGTCCAGCTGAACACCAACGAGAACCCGTACCCGCTCCCCGAGGAGCTGGTCGCCCGGATCGCCGAGCGGGTCGCCGAGGCCGCCCGCCGCCTCAACCGCTACCCCGACCGGGACGCGGTCGAGCTGCGCGAGGGCCTGGCGGCGTACCTCACCCGCACCACCGGCCACGCCGTCACCCGGGCGAACGTCTGGGCCGCCAACGGCTCCAACGAGGTGCTCCAGCAGCTGCTGCAGACCTTCGGCGGCCCCGGCCGCACCGCGCTCGGCTTCGAGCCCTCGTACTCGATGCACGCGCTGATCTCCCGGGGCACCGGCACCGGCTGGATCTCCGGCCCGCGCAACGCCGACTTCACCGTCGACGTGGACGCCGCCGTCGCGGCGATCGCCGAGCACCGCCCGCACGTGGTGTTCGTCTGCTCGCCGAACAACCCGACCGGCACCGCCGTCGGGGCCGACACCGTGCTGCGGCTCTACGAGGCCGCGCAGGCCGCCCGGCCCAGCCTGGTGGTGGTCGACGAGGCGTACGTCGAGTTCTCGCACCGCGACTCGCTGCTGTCGCTGATCGAGGGCCGCCCCCACCTGGTGGTCTCCCGCACCATGTCCAAGGCCTTCGGCGCGGCCGGGCTGCGCCTGGGCTACCTGGCCGCCGACCCGGCGGTGGTGGACGCGGTGCAGCTGGTCCGTCTGCCGTACCACCTGTCGGCCGTCACCCAGGCCACCGCGCTGGCCTGCCTGGAGCACACCGATACCCTGCTCGGCTACGTCGGCCGGCTCAAGGACGAGCGTGACCGGCTGGTCGAGGCGCTGCGCGGGCTCGGTCTGGAGGTGACCGACTCGGACGCCAACTTCGTCCAGTTCGGCCGCTTCGCCGACACCCACGCCGTCTGGCAGGCCATTCTCGACCACGGCGTCCTGGTCCGTGACAACGGAGTTCCGGGATGGCTGCGCGTCACCGCCGGCACCCCCGCCGAGAACGACGCCTTCCTGGACGCCGTCGCCACTGTGATCAAGGAGCTCTAACCCGAATGACCCGCATCGGACGCGTCGAGCGCACCACCAAGGAGACCTCCGTCCTGGTCGAGATAGACCTGGACGGCACCGGCAAGACCGACATCTCCACGGGCGTCGGCTTCTACGACCACATGCTCGACCAGCTCGGCCGCCACGGCCTCTTCGACCTCACCGTGAAGACCGACGGCGACCTGCACATCGACACCCACCACACCATCGAGGACACCGCCCTCGCGCTCGGCGCCGCCTTCAAGCAGGCGCTGGGCGACAAGGTCGGCATCTACCGGTTCGGCAACTGCACCGTGCCGCTGGACGAGTCGCTCGCCCAGGTGACCGTCGACCTCTCCGGCCGCCCCTACCTGGTGCACAGCGAGCCGGACGGCATGGCGCCGATGATCGGCGCCTACGACACCACCATGACCCGGCACATCCTGGAGTCCTTCGTGGCCCAGGCCCAGATCGCCCTGCACGTCCACGTGCCGTACGGCCGCAACGCGCACCACATCGTGGAGTGCCAGTTCAAGGCGCTGGCCCGGGCCCTGCGCTACGCCGCCGAGCGCGACCCGCGCGCGGCCGGCATCCTCCCGTCGACCAAGGGTGCGCTGTGAGCAACTCCGCGATGATCCTCATCTTCGTCGGGCTCTTCCTGGCCGGCGGCGTCATCTCGTTCTGGAAGCAGAAGCACTCCAAGGGCGTCATCCTCGTGCTCGCCCTGGGCTCGCTGATGTGCCTGGGCTCCGGCCTCATGCGCCTGTAACCGTCGAGCGAACGAAAGACTGGACACCTGAACATGGGCAAGAACGTCGTGGTGCTCGACTACGGCTCGGGCAACCTCCGCTCGGCGCAGCGCGCCCTGGAACGGACCGGGGCGAACGTCACCGTCACCTCCGACTACCAGGCCGCGATGGACGCCGACGGTCTGCTGGTCCCCGGCGTCGGCGCCTTCGAGGCCTGCATGCGCGGCCTGAAGTCGGTTCGCGGGGACTGGATCATCGGGCGCCGGCTGGCCGGCGGCCGGCCGGTCATGGGCATCTGCGTCGGCATGCAGATCCTCTTCGAGAAGGGCGTCGAGCACGGGGTGGAGACCGCCGGCTGCGACGAGTGGCCGGGCACGGTCGAGCCGCTGGAGGCGCCGATCGTGCCGCACATGGGCTGGAACACCGTGGACGCCCCCGAGGGCGGCCGGATGTTCGCCGGCCTGGACGCGGACACCCGCTTCTACTTCGTCCACTCCTACGGGGTGCGCAGCTGGGAGCTGGAGGCGCACAGCGCGCGGATCAACCCGCCGCTGGTCACCTGGGCCACCCACGGGCAGCCGTTCGTCGCGGCCGTCGAGAACGGCCCGCTGTGGGCCACCCAGTTCCACCCCGAGAAGTCCGGCGACGCCGGCGCCGCCCTGCTGACCAACTGGGTCAGCACCCTCTGACGACGGAAGAGTTGTAGATCATGAATCGCCTCGAACTGCTGCCCGCCGTCGACGTCCGGGACGGCCAGGCCGTGCGCCTGGTCAAGGGCGCCTCCGGCACCGAGACCTCCTTCGGCGAGCCGCTCGCCGCCGCCCTGGCCTGGCAGGACGCCGGCGCCGAGTGGCTGCACCTGGTCGACCTCGACGCCGCCTTCGGCACCGGCTCCAACCGGGACCTGGTGCGCGAGATCACCGGCACCCTGGACATCAAGGTCGAGCTGTCCGGCGGCATCCGCGACGACGCCTCGCTGGCCGCCGCCCTGGCCACCGGCTGCACCCGGGTCAACCTCGGCACCGCCGCCCTGGAGAGCCCCGAGTGGGTCGCCAAGGCCATCGCCGAGCACGGCGACCGGATCGCCGTCGGCCTGGACGTGGTCGGCACCACCCTGCGCGGCCGCGGCTGGACCAGCGAGGGCGGCCAGCTCTTCGACGTGCTGGCCCGCCTGGACGCCGAGGGCTGCGCCCGCTACGTGGTCACCGACGTCAACCGGGACGGCACCCTGACCGGCCCCAACCTGCAGCTGCTGCGCGACGTCTGCGCCGCCACCGACAAGCCCGTGGTCGCCTCCGGCGGCGTCTCCTCGCTGGACGACCTGCGGGCGATCGCGGGCCTGGTCGGCGAGGGAGTCGAGGGCGCCATCGTGGGCAAGGCACTCTACGAGCAGAAGTTCACCCTCGGAGAGGCGTTGGAGGCGGTTTCGGGATGACGGAACGTCGGATCGTGCGCGGCCGGGTCGGCGGGTTCTCCCCGTGGGAGGACCTGCTCGGCGCCTCGCAGGCGGTCGCCGCCGGGGACCAGGTGCACGTCGCCGGCGCCAGGCCGCTGGTGGACGGCGTGCTGCACGGCGAGGGCGACCCCTACGAGCAGGCGAAGGCCGCCTTCGGCAACGCGCTGGAGGCCCTGGCCGCGTACGGTCTGACGGCGGACGACGTGGTCCGCACCCGGGTGTACCTCACCCACTCCCGTGACATCGACGCGGCGGCCCGCGCCCACCAGGAGCTCTTCGGCGCGGTGCGTCCGGTGACCGCCGTCGTGGTGGTCGAGAGCCTGGTCGACTCGCGGATGCTCGTCGAGATCGAACTCGACGCCCACCGCGCCGGACTCGCCGCGACCCTGGAAGCTCTGGAAGGCAATCAGCCGTGACCCTCGCAGTACGTGTCATCCCCTGCCTGGACGTCGACGCCGGCCGCGTGGTCAAGGGCGTCAACTTCCAGAACCTCCGCGACGCCGGGGACCCGGTCGAGATGGCCAAGCTCTACGACGCCGAGGGCGCCGACGAGCTGACCTTCCTCGACATCACCGCCTCCTCCGGCGACCGCGAGACCACCTACGACGTGGTCCGCCGCACCGCCGAGCAGGTCTTCATCCCGCTCACCGTCGGCGGCGGCGTCCGCGCCGTCGAGGACGTCGACAAGCTGCTGCGGGCCGGCGCCGACAAGGTCGGCGTCAACACCGCCGCCATCGTCCGCCCCGAGCTGGTCCGGGAGGTCGCCCAGCGGTTCGGCCGCCAGGTGCTGGTGCTCTCGGTGGACGCCCGCCGCTGCCCCGAGGGCACCGAGACCGCCTCCGGCTTCGAGGTCACCACGCACGGCGGCCGCAAGGGCACCGGCCTGGACGCCGTCGAGTGGGCCGGGCGCGCCGCGGAGCTGGGCGCGGGCGAGATCCTGCTCAACTCGATGGACGCGGACGGCACCAAGGACGGCTACGACCTGGAGCTGATCCGGGCCGTCCGCAAGACCGTCTCGGTGCCGGTGATCGCCTCCGGCGGGGCCGGCAAGCTCGCCGACTTCGCCCCGGCGGTGGAGGCCGGCGCGGACGCGGTGCTGGCCGCCAGCGTCTTCCACTTCGGGGACCTGCGGATCGGCGAGGTCAAGAACGCGCTGCGGGAGGCTGGACACCCGGTCCGCTGACGTCCGCCCGTCGGCCCGTGCCGGCAGGCCGGGCCGTGAGAGCACGGTGGTGCTGCGCCGGCCCGGGCGGCCGGCTCGGCCTGGGGCAGCCGGGGGCGGACGGTGATGCTGACGCCGCGCGGGCCGGTGGTCCCGTGGTGCTGGGCCAGCTCGGCGAGCGCGGCGGGCGAGCCGTCGCGGCGCAGCTCGGCCGGCAGGGTGCCCTCGGCCCAGCGCCCGCCCGGTCCCCGCACGGCGTTCACCCCCTGCGCTGCTCGCCGTGGCGAGGCCGGCGCAGGGGGTGCGGGGCGCGGAAGCGGGTCAGGACTCCTTCGGCGGCTCGCCCTTGATCAGGGCGAAGGGGGCGCCGACCGGGTCGGCCAGCCAGGCGAGCCGACCGACGTCCGGGACGCTCTCCGGGCCCATCAGCACGGTGGCGCCGGCGCCGGTGGCCCGGGCGACCACGCCGTCCACGTCGGAGGCGCCGAAGTACGGCGTCCAGCTGGCCGGCTGGGCGTCGTCCATCACGGGGGCGATGCCGCCGAAGGCGGTCTCCCGCAGGTCGCCCTCGGCGGGGGAGATCACCTTGTACGTCATGCCGGGCGCGGGGAAGTCCTCGGAGCGCCAGCCGAACACCTTCCGGTAGAAGGCGTGGCCCGCGTCCACGTCGCCGGTGTGCAGCTCGGCCCAGATCAGCGCGCCGTCCTCGGAGACGACGTCCAGGCCGGTCACCGCGCCGGGCTGCCAGATCGCGAACCGGGCGCCCTGCGGGTCGGTCAGCTGGGCCATCCGGCCGGCGTCCATCACGTCGAAGGCCGGGACCCGGACGGTGCCGCCGGCCTGCTCGACGGCCTTGGCGGTGGCCTCGGCGTCGGGCGCGTGGAAGTACGTCGTCCAGGCGGACCGCGCGCCCTCCTCGGTGAGCGGTCCGACGGCCGCGACCGTCCGCCCGCCCAGCCGCAGGAAGCCGTAGCCGCCGGCCTGCGGACCGGCGGACTGGAAGGTCCAGCCGAAGACCGCCTCGTAGAAGGCGGCGGTGGCGGCCGGGTCCGGACTGCCGAGGTCGATCCAGCAGGGGGAGCCGGCGGGGAAGTCGGTGGTGAGCATGGTGGAGCGTCCCTTCGAGGGAGAGGGGAGCCGGTGCACGACGGGGCGGGCCCGGGCGGTGGCCCACCCGGACTCTGCCATCTGCGAGTCTGCACCCCACCACTGACATTCGCAGCCGGGGCCCTTCCGGGGGCTCCTAGGGGACTGGCAGGACGTGGCGCAGCGCCTCGACGGCGTCCGAGGGGCCGTCCACCGTCAGCTCGGCGCGGGCGCCGCGGCCGAAGGCGAAGAGCAGCAGTTCGCCCGGCTCGCCGGTGATCCGCACGGTCGGCGAGCCGGCCGGGCCGACGGTCAGGCCGCGCCCGTCCGGGCGGCTCAGCTCCAGCCGCACCGGGGAGCGGCGGCCCGCCTCCAGCCGCGCGATCAGCGGCAGCCGGCGCCAGAGCGCCTCGGCCCGGCCGGGTGGCGTGGGCCGCGGGGCGGGGCCTTCCCCGGCCCGGGCGACGTCCTCGGCGTGCACGAAGTACTCGACGGTGTTGGCCGCCTCGTCCGCGCCGGGCAGCGAGAACAGCGAGAGCACCGGCGGGCCGGAGCGGAACAGCCGGACCAGCTCCTCGTACGGCCGCTCGGTGTAGGACTCCTGCACCCGGTGGGTGTGGCCCGCCAGCGGACCGATCCGGATGCCCGCGGCGGCGTCCGGCCGTCGCTCGCGGATCACCAGGTGGGCTGCGAGGTCCCGGGTGGACCATCCGGCGCAGAGAGTGGGCGCGTCCGGCCCGGCGGCGGCCAGGAGTTCGGCCAGACGGTGGCGCTCGGCGAGGGCGTGGTTCGACATGCCCTCAGCCTAGAAGGGGTGACGCCGGTTCAGCGCAGCCGGCCGGTGAGCTTGGTGGAGCCGGGCCGGTTGCTCGTGGTCAGGATGCAGGTGTAGTCGCGCCAGCCCTGCTGGTAGAAGGTGTAGCTCGGGCCGACCGGGTAGCTGTAGTACGGTCCGCCGCCGCCCTGCCGGGCCTCGGCCGCGGCCTGCGCCTCCTTGCAGCCGTCCCGCATGGTGTTGGCGACCTGGTAGTCGCCGGACAGCCCTTCCGGCAGCAGCTGGTCGGCGATCGCCTCGCCGTCGTGCTTCTCCTCGCAGGGGCGGGCCTCCGGCTTGGTGACCGTCTTGCTCAGCTGCGGGTGGTCCAGGCAGGTGCCGACCGGGAAGAAGCTGTACGGGACGACCTTGGACGGCGTCGGCGTCGGCGTCGGCGTCGGGGTGTCGCTCGGCGTGGGGGTGGGGGTGGGCGT
>NZ_BAAAKJ010000031.1:721-3084 GCF_039527695.1 Kitasatospora putterlickiae | reverse complement strand
GGGGGGGGGGGGGGGGGGGGGGGGGGGGGGGGGGGGGGGGCTTGGGCGCCGGATCGTCCTCGGGCCACAGCAGGACCGTGGCCACCACCGCGAGCAGGACCGCCAGCACCGCCGCGACGGCGATCAGCAGGCCCCGGGACGGCCGGGCGTCGGAGGTGCCCCCGGGGCGGGGGCGGCCGTCGTCGCCCGGAGGTTCGGCGGGGCCGGCGGCACGCTGCTCGGAGGTCATGACCACGAGAATGGCGCAGAGCGGGGGCCCCCGGCAGGCGGTTGGCACAACTCGTTCGATCAGATGGTCGGCCCGGCACCGGTGCCGCCCGGCCCGCCGGACCGGGCTGACACAATGGCCCCATGTCCACCACACCCGCCGCCCCCGGTTCCACCGCCCTGGCCCCCGAGATCGCCGCCCGGCTCAAGCGCACCGAGGACGGCCTCCTCCCGGCCGTGGCGCAGCAGTACGACACCGGCGAGGTGCTGATGCTGGGCTGGATGGACGACGAGGCGCTGCACCGCACCCTCACCACCGGCCGCTGCACCTACTGGAGCCGCAGCCGCCGCGAGTACTGGGTGAAGGGCGACACCTCCGGCCACGTCCAGGCGGTCAAGTCGGTCGCGCTGGACTGCGACGGCGACACCCTGCTGGTCAAGGTCGACCAGACCGGCGCGGCCTGCCACACCGGTGACCGCACCTGCTTCGACGCCGACGTGCTCCTGCTCGGCTGACCGCTCGCCCGGTTGATCGCCCGCCCGGTTGATGGCTCGGCCGGGTGACCGCTCGGCCGACCACCCCCTTCCGCCCCTCCGTCGTAAGGTGCCGCCCGTCATGGACCTCGAAGGCTTCCGCAAGCTCGCCGTCGACACCCGGGTCATCCCGGTCACCCGCAGGCTCCTCGCGGACGGCCTCACCCCGATCGGCCTCTACCGCAGCCTCGCCGACGAGCGCCCCGGCACCTTCCTGCTGGAGTCCGCCGAGCAGGGCCGCAGCTGGTCGCGCTACTCCTTCGTCGGCGTCCGCAGCGCCGCCACCCTGACCGCGGGCCCGGACGGCGACGCCCGCTGGCTCGGTGCCCCGCCGGTCGGCATCCCCACCGGCGGCGACCCGCTGGAGGTGCTGCGCGCCGCGCTCCAGGCCCTGCACACCCCGCGCCGCGCCGACGACGGCCTGCCCCCGCTCACCGGAGGCCTGGTCGGCTACCTCGGCTACGACGTGGTCCGCCGGCTGGAGAAGCTGCCCGACCTCAACCCGGACGACCTGAAGCTGCCCGAGCTGACCCTGCTGCTCGCCACCGACCTCGCGGTGCTCGACCACGCCGACGGCACCGTGCTGCTGATCGCCAACGCGGTCAACCACAACGACCTGGCCAGCGGCGTGGACGAGGCCTACGCGGACGCCGTCGCCCGGCTCGACGCGATGGAGGCCGACCTGCTCAAGCCGGTCGACCCGGGCCTGGCCACCTTCACCCCGAGCGGCCCCGGCGAGGTCCGCTCGCCGTTCGGCGGGGAGCCGTACCGGGCCGCGGTGGAGGAGATCAAGGAGCGGATCCGGGCCGGCGAGGCGTTCCAGGTGGTGCCCTCGCAGCGGTTCGAGGCGCCCTGCCCGGCCTCCGCGCTGGACGTCTACCGCGTCCTGCGCACCACCAACCCGAGCCCGTACATGTACCTGTTCCGCTTCCCCGGGCCGGACGGCGGCGCCGAGGGCGGCTTCGACGTGGTCGGCTCCAGCCCGGAGGCGCTGGTCAAGGTCACCGGCGGCGAGGCGCTGCTGCACCCGATCGCCGGCACCCGGCACCGCGGCGCCACCCCGCAGGAGGACTCCGAGCTGGCCGCCGAACTGCTCGCCGACCCCAAGGAGCGGGCCGAGCACCTGATGCTGGTCGACCTCGGGCGCAACGACCTCGGGCGGGTCTGCGAGCCGGGCAGCGTCGAGGTCGTCGACTTCATGCAGATCGAGCGGTACAGCCACGTCATGCACATCGTCTCCACGGTGACCGGCAAGGTCGCCGAGGGACGGACCGCCTTCGACGTGCTGACCGCCTGCTTCCCGGCCGGCACCCTGTCCGGAGCGCCCAAGCCGCGGGCGATGCGGATCATCGAGGAGCTGGAGCCCACCCGCCGCGGCCTGTACGGCGGCTGCGTCGGCTACCTGGACTTCGCCGGGGACTCCGACACCGCGATCGCCATCCGCACGGCGGTGCTGCGCGAGGGCACCGCCTACGTCCAGGCCGGCGCCGGCGTGGTGGCCGACTCCGACCCGCACGGCGAGGACACCGAATGCCGCAACAAGGCCGCCGCCGTCCTGCGCGCGGTCGCCACGGCGAATACGCTGCGTAAGCCGTAGAACGCCGGCCCCCGCGCGGGTCGCG
>NZ_BAAAKJ010000031.1:0-710 GCF_039527695.1 Kitasatospora putterlickiae | reverse complement strand
CCCCGCCGCAGCGGAAGGGACAGCAGGATGCCGGAGGCGCAGCGGCGGATCGTGACCGCCGCCAGGGAGCAGCTCGTGCGGCAGCCGGGCGGCCACGGCGGCGTCCTCGCCGACGTGCGGCTGGAGGGGCAGCCGGCCGCGCTCGTGCTGCTCGCCCCGGGCGCGGTGCCCGACCCCGCGGGGCACTACCGGGCCGGGGACGCGCTGATGGTGCTGGACGTGCTCCCGGCGCCCCGGCCGGTGGACCGCCACCGGTTCCACGCGGCCGCGGGCGTCCCGCTGTACGTCGTGGTGGATCCGGGGGAGGGGGTCTGCACGGTGCACAGCCGTCCGCTGCCCGGTGCCGGGTACCGGGAGGCGGAGCGGGTGCCGTTCGGGAACGATCTCTTCCTGCCGCTGGGGGAGCGGACGCTGGTGCTGGAGACGGGCGACTTCCCCACCGAGCCGCCCACCCCGGGTTCGGCGGCGGGGTGAGGGCGGGGGACACTGGAGCGGTGAGCGCTGAAGCCCCTGCCGAGACCGTGTCCGCCGATCCCGCCACCGCCGCACCCGCGCCCGCCGCGCGGGCCGGGCGGCGCACGTTCGCGGTGATGCTGCTGCTCACCGTGCTGGGCGCGGTGCTGGTGCTGACCGCCGCCGGCCGGGTCTGGGCGGAGGGCACGGCGGGGACCCTGGAGGTGTCCGTCACCGGCGGGAAGATCTCCGAACTG
>NZ_BAAAKJ010000030.1:1798-6227 GCF_039527695.1 Kitasatospora putterlickiae | reverse complement strand
CTCCTCACCGCCTGGACCCGCACCCTGGCCGCGGCCGCCGGACCGTCACCCGACCCGCGGCTGCGGGCCGACGGCGGTACCCCCCGGCTCACCTCGCTGGTCGGCCTCGGCCCGGCCCTCGCCACCCGGCTCTCCCTCGCCGTCCCCGCCGGGTTCGCCGAACTGCCGGCCTTCCCCGGCGACCGCCTCGACCCGGCCCGCGGCGGCGGCGACCTGCTGCTCCAACTGTGCGCCGTCGACCACTGGACGCTCGCCGTCGTCGCCGAACTCGCCACCACCGCCGCCCACGGCGCCGGCGCCACGGCCCGCTGGGCGCAGTCCGGCTTCCTGCCCGGGACCGCGCCCGGCGCCACCCCCCGCAACCTGTTCGGCTTCAAGGACGGCACCGCCAACCCCGACGAGGACACCGCCCGCCAGTGGGTCTGGGGCCCGCCCGGACCGCACGAGAACGCCACCGTCCTGGTCTACCGCCGGATCCGGATGGACACCGCCGCCTTCGCCGCCCTCCCCGCGGAGCAGCAGGACCTCGCCATGGGCCGCCGCGCCGGCGACGGCGCCCCGCTCACCGGCACCGCCGAACGCGACGAGCCGGACCTCTACGCCAAGCACCCCGACGGCGCCTACGTCATCCCCGCCACCGCCCACGTCCGCCTCACCGGCCCCCGCCTCGACGGCGGCGCCCGGATGCTGCGCCGCGGCTACAGCTACGACGACGCCCCCGGCGACCGCGGTCTGCTGTTCTGCGCCTTCATGCGCGACCCGGCCCAGTTCACCCGCGTCCAGAACCGCCTCGCCGAACGCGACGCGCTCAACCCCTTCATCGAGCACACCGCCTCCGCCGTCGCCTACGTCCTGCCCGGCGCGCCCGAAGGCGCCGCTCTCGGCGCCCACCTCTGGGCCTGACCACCGCCCCTCGGTCACGCCGTGCGAAGATGGGGCCGCGTCACCGCCGTAACCGACTTCGGGCACGCAGCGTTCGCCCGCCGTCCCGTGCCAGGAGGACACATGCAACGCGGCGAGGTCTGGTGGGTCGACTTCGACGAGCGACGCCCGGTCGTGCTGCTGTCGGACGAGGAACCGTCCGGGTTTCAGGCGATGCAGGTCGTTGCGCCGGCGGGCGTCGACCTCGGCGGCCTGGGCGTTGAAGTGACGGTGGGCGCCCCGGAAGGACTGCCCTTCGAAGGCGTGCTGCGGTTCGCGATCCCGCGTCCGGGCTTCACCCCGTGCACATGGCAGACCACCGTGACCCGGGACGACCTGATCGAGCGGGCGGGCGTGTTGTCCTCCGTGAAGCTCGGCGAGGTGGGAGAAGCCCTCAGCGCCACTGGACAGCTGAGGGAGTTGACCCCGCTGACGGCTGCCAGGCTCCACGAGATCAAAGACGCCCGCCGCCTCGGAGGACTGGCGTAGCGGGCGCCTCCGCCGAACCCGCCTCGACCTGCCATGACCTCGGTTACCTGGCGAGCCAGGGCCTTTCCGTTCAGAAGGGCTTTCCAGGGCGTACCGCGACCGAGGAGTTCCACGCCTTCCTCAACCTCAACGCCAACAAGCGCGTGCAGATCGAGCAGCGGCGGACCCAACTCGTCCTGCGGGACGACGATCACGCCGGCGCGCCGCCCCGTGGTCGCCTCGACCTGGACCTCGGCATCGCCTACCTGGAGCAGCACCGGTAGGGGTCAGACGGCCAGCACCTCCACCGTGTGGACGGCGTTGCGGGCGCCGGACGGGGGTTGGACGCGGCCGCGGGCGTCGGTGGCGCGGCAGCGGATGCGGTGCGGGCCGGGGGTGAGGCGGCAGGGCAGGGTGAACCGCTGCCAGACGGGCTGGGGGCCGCGTGGTTGCAGGAGGGCGGGGCGCCAGCCGTCGTCGTCGACGGCGACCTCCACCGCGACCACCGGTTCGAAGCTCCACGCCCGGCCCGTCACCTGGGACGTCCCGGCGGGTACGGCGCCGCCGTGGTGCGGGGCGAGGAGCCTGCTGTTGACGTCGACCTCCCGGACCGGGCGCGGGGCGCCGCCGCCCGCCGGGGCCCGGGTGTACAGGCGGGTGGTGAACAGGTGCTCGGGGCGGTGGTCGGCCAGGACCACGCGGGTGAGCCACTTGACGGAGTTGGTGGCGAACATCCGTGGCGCCACCGCCCGCAGCGGGAAGCCGTGCCGGGCCGGCAGCGGTTCGCCGTTGACGGTGTCGGCCAGCAGCACCTCCTCCCGGGCCCGGTCCAAGGGCAGGTCCTTCAGGTACGTCAGCCCGCTCTCGCCGGCGAACGAGCCGCGGTCGGCGCCCTCGAACCAGATGTGCCGGGCCTGCGGGCGCGGTGTCGCGAGGGCCAGGACCTCGGCGAGCGCGACGCCGGACCACTCCAGGTTGGCGACCGCGCGGGTCGGGACGTCGGGGCGGGCCGGGCTGCCGAAGCACTCGTGGAAGGCGGTCAGGCTGGTCCGCTCCAGCCCCCGCAGCGCCGACAGGTCCAGCCAGAGCGGCCGCTCCACCAGGCCCTCGACGGTCAACGTCCAGGAGGCGGCGTCGAGTTCGGGCGGCGGCCCGAGGTGGTTTCGGACGAAGAGGTGCTCGACGGGGGTGAGGAAGGCGTCGGGGATGCTCGGATCGGCGGGCGTTGCCTGCACGCGGGCTCCGTACGTCGTCGGGTGGCCCGGGGTGGGCGGGGGCCGGGTGGAGTATAGGAAGGATTCCGGTCCCGAACGATCCGTGTCCACCCTCCGGTCCCGGTAGCCTCGCGCGCACCGGACGCGCCGGGGGAGCGGGGGGAGTGGTGGATCGTGCGCGATGAACGGGCCGACCGGGTCGAGGAGTTGTCGCTCGATGAGCCGGTCTACCCGGCCGGCCGGCCATGGCGGGTGGGCGACGTCACGGCCGGGGCCGGGCCGTCGAGGGGTCCGACTGCAGGAAGTCGAGCGTGGCCAGTTCGTTCACGGTCTCCTGCAGCCGGCTGATGCGCTCCCGGCCGATCCGGACGAGTTCCTCCCCGGCGGCGGCCCACCGGTCGAGGTCGCGCGAGAGGGGCGGGATGTCGGCGAGGATGTCGGCACTCTCCTTGAGGGTGATTCCCACGCGTTGCGCGGCGAGTGCGAGTTTGACCCGGCAGATCGCGTCGACGGTGAAGCGGCGGGCGTTGCCGCTGCTCCGGTGACCGCTGATCACGCCGTAGCGCTCGTAGAAGCGGACCGCGTTGGGCGTCACCCCGGCGGCCGCGGCCAACTGTCCGACCGTCAGCGCCGCGTGGCTCGTCTCAAGGCCGGGGTCCTCGGTGGTGGTCATGATGTCCGTTCCGCGTTCGTGGATGGATCCCGCCGGTCCAGTATCACAGCGACGCGGCGGGCGGGGGAGCGCGACCGCACGCCCCCGCCCGCCGCAGTCGCCGGGGCTACGGCAGTCCGACCGGATCCGCGCTCCGGAGGGGACGCAGCGCCCGCGCCCACGTGCGCAGTTCCTCCACCGTCGAGTGCAGCGCCTTCGTCGCGCCCGGCGAGGCGACGAAGTGACCGTCGGCGTCGATGTGCTCCCACGCCATCGGCAGCAGCACCGATTCCCGGACCGTGGTGGCGCGCAGTTCCGGAAGGACCGTCCGCAACTGCTCGATGGCCCTGATGCCGCCGGAGCCGCCGTACCCGACGAACGCGACCGGCTTGTAGGCCCATTCGGTGAAGTGCCAGTCGATCGCGTTCTTCAGCGCCGCCGGGAAGCTGTGGTTGTACTCCGGTGTGAGGAACACGAACCCGTCGGCGTCCGCGAGCCGGCCGGCGATCGGGGAGGCGGCCGCCCCGCCCGGCCGCATCTCGTGCATCGGCAGGGAGACCGAGGCGAGGTCGATCATGTCGAGGTCGATCCAGTCGACCGCGGAGAGCTCCCGCTCCAGCCACGCGGCGAGGGGGTCGGCCAGTCTGGGCTTGCGCACGCTCCCGATCACCACGGCGATCCGGAGCCGGCTGCTGACGTTGTCTGCTGTCATGACGTCGACGCTAGGTCTTCGCCTATGGGCGAACTCAACCTGCGCTGGACCAACACCATGATCAAGACCCTGTCCCCGCGACTGCTCACCAGCACCTGAGGGGCAAGGAAGCCCCGCTCCGGTCAGCAGTGCGGGCCGAAGGGGAGACGCGGCCGCCGGCGGGTGTGGCCGGGGCCGGGTGGGGTAGGCGCGGCGTGTCGCGGAGTGTGACCGTTCGGCGAGGAGGAGGCCGTGACCGCGCTCTTCACCAATCGCAGGGACGCCGGGCGCAGGCTGGCCCGGCGGACGAGTGAGTATCTGCGTGCCCGGGTGGGGGACGAGCCGGTGGTGGTGGGGCTGGCTCCGGGCGGCGTGGCGGTGGCGGCGGAGGTCGCGCGTGAGCTGGCGGCCCCGCTGGACGTCGTGGTCGCCCGCCCGCTCAACGCGCCCGGCAACGGCACGCCGCTCGGCGCGCTGGCCGAC
>NZ_BAAAKJ010000030.1:0-1786 GCF_039527695.1 Kitasatospora putterlickiae | reverse complement strand
CGAGGCGCCGCCGGTGCTGAACCGGCGGGCGATGCGCGGACTCGGGCTGGGGGAGGAGGACCTGGAGGCCGAGGTGACCCACCAGCGGGTGGAGCTGCACCGGCTGGAGAAGCTGTACCGGGACCGCCGGCCGCCCCTGCCGGTGGGCGGCCGGACCGTGGTGCTGGTCACCGACGGCGTGGTCTTCGGCCCGGTCACCCCGGCCGCCGTGCGGGCGCTGCGCGAGCGCGGGCCGGGCCGGCTGGTGCTGGCCGCGCCGGTGTGCGACGCGCGTTCGGCGGTGGCGCTGCGCCGGGCCGTCGACGTGCTGCTCTGCCTGCGCGAAGCCACCTACCTGCACGCGGTGGGCCCCTGGTACGACGACTTCCGGGACGTCACCGACCGCGAGGTGGCGGTCCTGCTGCGCCAGCAGCAGCAGCCGACGGCGGCGCGGCGCGCGGGCTGAGCCGCCGGGGTCAGATGCCGGTGGCCGGGAGCAGCAGCAGGTGTTCGGGGTCGAAGGGCATCCAGGCGGGGGCCTCGCCCCGTCCCATCGCCCGGACGCGGCACCACGCCGGGGCGCCGGCCGGACGCCACCAGGCGTTGATCCGGCCGACCGCCCAGCTGCCGTCGGTCCGGTTGATCTGAACCGGCTGGTAGGCGGGCTCGACCTCGTGCTCCGGGGGCTGCCATCCGGGTCCGTTCATGTTTCCCCTCCTCGGCGGGCGGTCGGGCTAACTCTACAGTCATGTAGTAGTTCGTGGGGGTCCGATGGGGAAATTCGGTCGAGCGGTTGACGGCCGGACGCGTACGGTCGGGCGCCACGGGAGCCGGAACAGGGGGGAATGCCGTGGACGCCGGATGGGAAAGCGCCCTGCCGCTGGGCCTGGTGGTCCTGGTGGGCTCGTCGGTGCAGCGGCTCGCGGGGGTCGGGTTCGCGCTGGTCGCGGGGCCGGCACTGGTCCTGCTGCTGGGACCGGGGGACGGGGTGACGCTGTCCAACTGCGCGGCCGGCGCGATCAGCGCCATCGGACTGGCCGACGGCTGGCGACGGGTGCGGCCGGCCAGGATGCTGCCCCTGATCGGGGCGGCCGGGTGCACCGTGCCGTTGGGCGCCTGGGCGGCCGGCCGGGTGCCGCCGGCCGCCCTGCTGATCGGCATCGGACTGCTGGTCGGCGCGGCGGCGCTGCTGGTGATCCGGGGGGTGCGGGCCCCGGGGCTGCGCGGGGTGCGGGGCGCGCTGGCGGCGGGCGCGGCCAGCGGGTTCATGAACTCCGCCGCCGGGGTCGGCGGCCCGGCCGTCTCCCTCTACGCGGTGAACACGGGCTGGAGCGCCCGGGAGTTCGTGCCCAACGCGCAGTTCTACGGGGTGGCCGTCAACCTCTTCTCGCTGGCGGCCAAGGGGACTCCGCACCTGGCGGTGCCCGCGTGGTCGGCGGCGGCGGCCGGGGTCGTGCTCGGGGCGGGCGTCGGCAGGGTGCTGGCGGACCGGGTGTCCGAGCGGCGCGCCAGGATGCTGGTGCTGGGTCTCGCGCTGGCCGGCGGCCTGACCACCCTCGGCAAGGGGGTGTGGGACCTCTGAGGCCCCGTCGCCGGGTGGTGGCGGGCCCGGAGGCCGAACGGGGGTCGGGCGGTCCGGACTTACCGGCCCCACATACCGGGCCTGGGTATAGTGACCGCCATGTGTCCGGACGCCGCCCCTCCCTCCCGCGACCGGTGTCGCCGTGGGGCGGGGGCCGCGCTGGTCCTTCTCCTGCTGACCGCCCTCGGGCTGATCGGCCATCACACCCTGCCGGCCGGCGTCACC
>NZ_BAAAKJ010000029.1:71632-72134 GCF_039527695.1 Kitasatospora putterlickiae | reverse complement strand
TGTCCCTCGTCGACCGGCTTGAAGTCCCCGCCCCAGGCCACCACGCCCTCGCAGTCCGCGAGGATGTCGCGGACCACCGCCAACTGGTGCGGGAAGAAGCCGTTCGACGCACCCGTCGGAAAGGCCGACGGCCGAATGTCCACGGCCGTGCCCGAGGCGTGGTTGCTCTCGTGCCGCACCTTCGAGGAGCCCGGCTCCCGGAAGCCGACGACATCGCCGGCCCGGAGCGTCTCCACCTCGTAGTGGTACCGGCGCACGACGTGCAGCAGCACGGTCCGCACGTCACCGATCCGCACCGCCACCTCGGCCTCGCTGCCGGCCACGGCCTTCGTCCAGATCGCACCGCCGGCGTCGACGGCCTTCTCCATCTCCCAGCCGTTGGTGCCCGGCTTGCCCGTGCGCACCTTGGCCCGCGCCGCCACGGCCCGGGCCTCGGCCGCCTCGAGCGGCCCCGGCACCGCGGACGGCCCGGCAGCGGAGGCGGTGGGGCCGGCGGCGCCGG
>NZ_BAAAKJ010000029.1:67859-71619 GCF_039527695.1 Kitasatospora putterlickiae | reverse complement strand
GCCCGGCAGCGGAGGCGGTGGGTCCGGCGGCGCCGGCCGCGTTGGCCGGGCCCGCCGACAGCGCGCCGGCCGTCAGAACGAGCCCCGCGCCCGCGGCTGTCGCCACGGCACGGGACAGGAAAATCCGCCGTGATACATCAGACACAGTTGCCCTCTCCCAGGCTTGTCGTGCTGTCCAGTGGTCACGGTCGTCACATGTCGCCCGCCGGGCCCTCACGGGTCGTCACCGCAGGTCACCCACTCGGCGGTCAACCGGCCAGGTACGTCCAGATCACCGCCGGCAGGAACTGGGCCGCCAGCAGCAGCGCCCAGAACCCCGCCCCGCCGGCACCCCGGCGAAGCACCCCGAACCAGTTCGCGACGCCGGCGATCAGCAGGTAGGGCAGGAGGGTCATCAGCGCCAGACCGAGCGCCAGTCCCGCGCCGTCGTTCGTGCTGTAAGGATCGGCGGTCGTCCAGCCGAACCGGGCGAAGACGAAGTTGGCGAGGAACCTCCAGGCGAACCAGTACGGAAGCATGCCCACCATCCCCAACGGGAGGTTGACGAGCACCGCCGCGAGCGGCGCCGGCATCCGGCGCCCACCCTCGATCCCCGCCCGGCGATCGGCGAACTCGCCATCGGCAAACGACATGTGATCGACCCTACAGGTTGCGCAGAGGCGCGTTGTACTTCTCGAACACCCGGTAAACCGCCAGCCGCTTGGCGCCCTCCACCATCGCCTCAGGGGTGTCGCCCTGGTAGCGCGCCAGCAGGCGGTGGGTCTCGTCGTCGGTGTAGTCGAGCCCCGGCGGGCGGGAGATCGGGTTCGTCAGCAGGCTCGCGTGCCAGAAGTGGACGTAGGCGACGCAGCCGATGTTGAACTCCTCGTTCCCGTTCAGCTTCGACCAGGTATCGCCCACGTGGTCGTGGTTGTTGGGATCGAGCCGGATTCCGAAGGACAGCAGCTGGTTGTCCATCGCGTAGTTGCGCGCACGGATGGCGGACCTGGCGAACACCTCACCCAGGCCGGTGCTGCAGTCGTCCCACAGGCCGATGCCGGTGCTGTAGTACGCCTTGACCGCCGCGTCCTTGCCCGCGTCCTCAATGTTCTTGTGCCGCATCTCCCACAGGATGGGCACCTGGATGAGCGCCTTGCGGATCTTCAGGTTGCGTGCGAGCGAGGTGATCAGCGCGTCCTTCTCGAGCACCTTGGCGATCGCCTCGCTCGTCGAGTAGATCCCGGTGGTGTCCGATTCCTCGATGCCGTAGGTCTTCAGGCACTGCTTGATGTCCTCGGCCAACGCGAGGGTGTAGTCCTGGTCCCAGTGCACGTCGAGGTTGTAGACCGTGCTGACCGGATCGACCGCGTCCTGGCCGCGGTCCCGCCCGGAGGCGATGTTGTTGTCGATCTCGATCTGGCCGGCACCGCTGCCGACGGTGATGGTCGAGATCTGGTCGAACATCCAGTCCTCCGGCATCGGGAAGCCGAGGTTCCCCGAGAAGCCGGTGGACATGTCGGAGACGAAGCTCCCGAAGCTCAGTTGCGCCGCGGTCACCCGGGAGCAGACGTTCCGGGGACCGTACGCCGCGGGGACGTACTTGTTCCCCAGGTACTCCATGGCCCGCGCGATGCCGCGGAAGTGCGGGATGATGTTGCTGGTGATCTGGTGGTCCAGGGCGTCGAAGTCGACCGCGAAGTAGATCCTGGTCCCGCGCTTGATCCCGTAGCCGTTAGCGGCGTCGCAGGCGGCCAGGCCGTCGATGTACCCCTGGTTGTCACTGAAGTAGCTCGCCGAGCCGCCGTACGTCTGGTAGATCGGGAAGAACCTCAGCCCGGCACCCAGGATGTTGGAGATCTCGTACTTCTGGATCTTCTTGTTCAGCGTGGTGCCCGGCACGTTGGTCAGATAGCGCCCGACGACCTGGTAGCCGGCGGCGATCAGCGCGGCGCCCCGCTCCGGGGTGACCTCGGTGACGCAGTCGAGCGCGATCCCCTTGCGGGTGGGGTCACCGGTGGACACCAGCAGCGAGGCCCAGGTCGGATAGTCGGCCTTGCCGTTGACGGTCAGTCGGACGAAGTCCTGGAACTCCCGCACCCGCGCGGCGAGGTCGGCGTCGAAGGTGTCGGTGAACACCGCGCCGCTGCGCCGGTTGAAGACCATCGCGGCGCTGAACAGCCGCACGAAGGTGCCGGTCGAACCGATCTCCAGCGGGTTCGCCTGGAGACCCGCCTTGGTCCCCGGGCCGAAGACCCCGTTCGCCACCGCGTCGCTCATCCCGAGGGCGTACTGGATGGCGAACATCAGGGCCTTCTGCACGTCCCGCGAGAACCAGCCGTCGCACGGGACGACGAAGTAGTTCTGGCGCTGTACGTAACTCGCGTTCATCCAGCGCTGGATACCCCGGACCGCGTTGGAGCCGCCGTTGACGGTGACGTAGGCGTCCATGGTGAGGAGTGCCTTGAGCACCTTCGGCGGCACGCCCGGACCGGGGAAGACGCCGTCGACGCCCATGTCCGTCTTGAGCAGTGCGACGGCCGCGCCGGTCCTCGCGTCGTACTGCCCGTTGATCCCGCTGCCGTCGTAGCCCTTGCAGTACAGACCCGCCTGCACGATCTTGGTGATGTTCGTCGTGGTGTGCCCGGCGTCGACCACCGGGTACTTGGTCTGCAGGGTCGACAGCGTGGTCGGCCCGAACGTGTCGGACAGCGACTGGATGCCGATCTCGTACTGCAGCGCCCGGGTGAGCGCGTACATCACCGGCCACCCGGTCTTTCCGTTCTCCTCCACATGCGGGATCCCTGCCACGGATCCGTAGGTGCTGTTGATGAACCGCTGTGCAGCGAGCACCATCTCGTCGGCCATGAGCCTCCGCTTTCTGTCGTCGCCTTCGTCATGGAGAGCTTCGGGTCCTCAAACGCGACTGGCCGGTCCGACCGCTACCGGGCCGCGGCCCGACTGAGCGTCGCGTCGTTCTTGTCCCGGATCTCGCTGAGGGCGAGCTGGTTCTGCGCGATCTGCTCGTTCTGGATCCTGGTCTCGGTATCGGCCCAGATCCGGACGAGGCTGGTGTCGGACTTGCAGGCGACATCGGCGACCGCCATCAGGACCTCCTGCGCCGTCGCCTCCCGGGCACCTCTGGACGGCAACTGCTCGGTGGCGGTCAGCGGGTCCGTGACCGTGAAGCCCTTGGTCTTCATGCAGGCGCTCCAGTCGGCGAACACCTTCGTCACCGCAGGATCCGTCCGGGAGCGTTCGAGGCTCTCGCCGTTGAGCTGGTCCACGAGCGTCTCGTCCAGCTCACCGACCTGCCGGGCGCCCTCTCCCAGGCAACCACCCTCCGGAACCCGGGCATCGGCAGGCTTCTCGCCGTTTCCGCCCTGCCCCCGCAGCGCCACCGACTCGGCCTGGGAGGGCTCGAACAACGGCGCAGGTCCGGAGTCGGCCGCCAGGTGGTAGCCGGTCTTCTCCGCCTCCTCCCGCACGGTGATGCCGTACCTCCGCGCCATGTTGGCCCCGTCGAAGTTGGGCGGCGGGTGAAGGCCGGGGGCCGGCGGGTTGTAGTCGAATCCGAGCCGCGCCATGCACTCGCGTTGCACGCGCAACTGCGCCTTCTGGACCGCCACCCGGCTCGGATAGCCCAGCATGTAGGACTGGAGCGGGAGGGCCACGCCCTTCGCCAGGCCGTTCTGCGCCACGGCGGCCGGCACCGTACCCGCCGCCGAGGGCGTCCCGTCGGACGGCTCTCCGCCGCCACAACCGGTTACACCCAGCAGAGCCG
>NZ_BAAAKJ010000029.1:48427-67836 GCF_039527695.1 Kitasatospora putterlickiae | reverse complement strand
GCCGCCGCCCGCGCCCTCCGCCCTCCGGCGAGCGCCCGCTCACTCTCCTCGGGCCGAACTTTCCGGAGAAAATGGAATGTGATCATCCATTTCGCCGGTGGGAGGCGTTGTTGTCGTGGAGCTTCGCGATGAGATTCGCCTTCGAATAGGCTCCGATGGTCTGCGCAGTACCGTAGAAGTTGGAGTTGTAGAAAACGGTGTAACTCGCCCACGGATCGCCGTTCACGACGGAGGCGGCATTGTTCTTCAGCTGCTGCCCACTGCCCTCGTTGGGCCGGCAGACCGAGCCGCCGAGGTTGCTGTTGATGGGCTGGTAGTTGTACCCGAACTGGTAGAGCACGAGGATGTTGCCGTTCGGCGAGTTGACGCCGTAGTGGTCGTCGATGTCCTTGTTCGACATGAAGCACGAACTGGTGGACATCCCGTACTCGTTCTGCGAGTTGAAGAAGATGGCGAAGCAGTTCGCCTTGTCGCCGAAGTTGCACGTGTCCGAGACGTACTCGATCGCGTGGGCCGGTACGACGGTGGAGAGCGAGACGAGTGCGGTGGCGGCCAGCGTGGCGGCGACCGCGAGGGGACGCTTCATGGATGATCCTCCGGTGTCACTGGTCATCCGCGTCGACGTACACGCGGGAACAGACGGGGCAGCCGGAGGGAAAAGGGAAAATCGTCTACGGACCAGCCTGGTCGGACTCCCGCCCCCAGGCCACCCCCCGGCGGTCCCTTGAATGATTCCCGCAAAGGCGATGGCCGTCAAGGGAGATGATCGTCACGCCGAACCCTTCTCCCTTCGTCCCCGTACTCAGTTCGCCTTTGCCAATTCCGCGTTTTTCCCGTCCCTACCCTGACGCAATCGGACGAAGCGATTGAACAGCCCATAGCGGGACACCTGCACGCGCAGGAGGACGGAAGAGGAACCAGAAGAGGTTGCGGGAGGCGTGACGGCCCTCGTGGGCCGCTACTCCGCGGCGCCGGCGGGCTTCGGGGTCCACTTCCGTTCCACGCCGGCCAGGCGCCAGTAGGCGATGGCGGCGGCCCAGACGACGACGAAGAGGCCGACGATCGCGTAGCCGACGTTGTCGAGGGAGATGCCGGCGACCCAGCCGGTCACCGGGTCGGTGAGGTCGAGCTTCTCGTGGAGGACGCCGACGAGTTCGATGGTGCCGATGATGAAGGCGACCGCGATGGACAGGCCGGTGATGGTCAGGTTGTAGTACACCTTGCGGACCGGGTTGGAGAACGCCCACTGGTAGGCGAAGTTCATGAAGGTGCCGTCGAGGGTGTCGAACAGGCTCATGCCGGCCGCGAACAGCAGCGGCAGGCAGGCGATGGCGTACCAGGGCAGGCCGGAGGCGGCGCCGGAGCCGGCCATCACCATCAGGGTGACCTCGGTCGCGGTGTCGAAGCCCAGGCCCAGCACCATGCCGACCGGGAACATCTGGCCGGGCCGGGTGATCGAACGGGTGGCCCGGTTCAGCACCCGGGCCAGCAGGCCGCGGGCGTTCAGGTGGGCCTCCAGCTCGGCCTCGTCGAACCGGCCGGCCCGCATCGAGCGGAAGACCTTGAGGATGCCGAACAGCGCGGCCAGGTTGAGCGCGCCGATCAGGTAGAGGAAGACGCCCGAGGCCGAGGTGCCGACCACGCCCAGCCACTGGTGGGTGGTCGACTCGTCGTCCATCAGGGTGGTGGCCAGCTGGGCGCCGCCCGCGACCAGGGCGGCCATCAGCACCACCATCGAGGAGTGGCCGAGGGCGAACCAGAAGCCCACCGAGACGGGACGCTTGCCGTCCGCCATCAGCTTGCGGGTGGTGTTGTCGATCACCGCGATGTGGTCGGCGTCGAAGGCGTGCCGCATGCCGAGGGTGTAGGCGGTGATGCCCAGGCCCACCCCGAAGACCTGGGTGCCCACCTCGTACTTCTCCGGTGCGACCAGGAAGATCAGCGTGCCGAACGCCACCACGTGCATGGCGAGGATCACGCCCATCAGCCCGGCCGTGCGCAGGGTGTCCTCGCGGCGCCAGCGGAAGGCGGGCAGGGCGGCGGGCGGCGCCGCGGTGGTGGCGGTTTCGGGCAGGGTCATGCGGATCACGCTCCAGCACCTCGTGGAATGACTTCGTGAGATGCCGCGGCCGGTCTCCTGGCTGACGGGGCTCCCGTACCCGCCTTCCCAAGCGCGCGAGGCGCCCAGTGGCGTCGTGGGTACGGACACTCTCCCCCGATCACAGTGGCGAGGGCCGCTCCGGAATGGGACCCCTGAGGGTCCGTCACCGGTCTTCCCGAGCACCACGGCGGGCAACACCGTAGGGGCCCCGGCCGACCCATGCAAGGCTGCGTACCTACGCAGGTGTTCAGGATCACAACCGGCCGCCTGCCAGAATGGGCCGTATGCATCTCGTACCGGCCGACCGCGCGGGCCACCGCACCATCGACGGCCACCGGGTCTGCGAAGCCATCGCCGCGATCGGCGACACCGCCCACGTCCGCTCCTGCGCCGACCGGTTCGCCCTGCTCGCCGACCCCGGCAGGCTCGCCCTCCTGCTCGCCCTGCACCGCACCGGCCCGCTCGCCGTGACCGACCTCGCCGTCGCCACCGGCATGCGCGACCCCGCCGTCTCCCAGGCCCTGCGCCTGCTCCGGACGGCCGGAGCGGTGGCTGGCGAGAAGGAGGGGCGCGTTGTGCGCTACCGGCTCGTGGACGCAGCCCTGCGCCCCCTCCTCGACCAGTGCGCCAGTGACGCGCCCGTCATTCACGGACCGTCGGCCGCCCGACCCGCCGACTACCCGGGCAGATTCGCCAAAACCACCGCCGGCAGCAGCTGAGCGGCCACCAGCAGCGCCCAGAAGCCCGCTCCCCCGACTCCCCGGCGGCGCGCCCCGAACCAGTTCACGACAACCGCGAGCAGCAGGTACGGGAGGAGGGCGGCCAGGGTCACGCCGAGCGCGAGACCCGCTCCGTCCCTCGTGTTGTACGGATTGGCGGTGGTCCACCCGAACCGGGCGAACACGAAGTCGGCGAGGAAGCTCCAGGTGAACCAGTACGGGATCACTCCCACGATGCCGAGCGGCAGGTTCACGAGCACCGCCACGACCGGCGCCGGAAGCCCGCGCCCGCCCCGACGCGCTCCCTGATGATCGGCGAACTCCCCATCCGCGAAAGACATGTGGACGACCCTACCGGCGGGCCGGTTCGCGCACGGCCGAATCGATCGAACGGGGCATCACGTCCAGGCGGAGGCCGGCTGGCAGAACGGGCACCAGAAGAGGTTGCGGGAGGCGTGCTCCTCGGTCCGGACGTCGGTGCCGCAGACCAGGCAGGGCCGGCCGGCCCGGCGGTAGACATAGACCTCCCCGCCGTGGTCGTCGACGCGTGGCGGGCGGTTCATCGCCTCGGGGGTGTGCTCGGGGCGGACGGTGTCGATCCGGCCGGCGGTGACGCCCTCGCGCATCAGGGCGACCAGGTCCGCCCAGATCGCGTCCCACGCGGCCCGGCGCAGCGCGCGGCCGGGCAGCTGCGGGTCGATGCCGTGCCGGAACAGCACCTCGGCGCGGTAGACGTTGCCGACGCCGGCCAGCACCTTCTGGTCCATCAGCAGGGCGGCGATCGTCGTGCGGCTGCCGGTTATCCGCCGCCAGGCGGCGTCCGGGTCGGCGTCGGCGCGCAGCGGGTCCGGACCGAGGCGGGCGGCGACGGCGGCCTTCTCCGCGTCGGTGATCAGCGCGCAGGTGTTGGGGCCGCGCAGGTCGGCGTAGTGCTCGTCGTTCTCCAGCCGCAGCCGGACCAGGCCGACCGGCTCGGGCGCCGGTCCGTCGCCGAGGTCACCGAAGGTGAAGCCGCCGTACAGGCCGAGGTGGACGTGCACCCAGGCGTCCTCGCCGAAGCCGAGGAAGAGGTGCTTGCCGGTGGCCTCGGCCGCGACCAGCTCCCGTCCGTCGATGAGCTTGGCGCCGTCCGCGAAGCGGCCCTGCGGGCTGCCGGCACGGACCGGCCGCCCGCCGAAGGCGCGGTGGTTCTCGGCGGCGAGGCGGTGGATGATGTGGCCTTCCGGCACGGGCGCGGCTCCCCCCGGTGGTTCGTTCAGGACCCGTCCATCATCGCAGCCGGCACCGACACTCCGGCCCGCCCGCCGGGGCGCCCGAAGGGGGCCTCAGCGCACCGGGGCGCCCATCAGCCGGGCCAGGATCACCCGGTCGAGTTCGGCGGCCGTGGCCGCCACGTCGAGGTGGGAGTTGTCGATGATCGGCAGCCCGGAGTTGTACCAGCCGGCCATCCGCCCGTGGATCCTGGCCACCTCCTCGTCGCCGAGCCGGCGGTTGCCGCCGCGCCGGGCGTTGCGGCCGAGCACCGAGTCCAGGCTGGGCAGCAGCACCACCGGGATCATGCCGGGGCCGATGTGCCGCTTCCAGCCGCCGAGGCCGATGGCGGGGCGGTCAGGGAACACGGCGTCGTCGATGATGCAGGAGATGCCGTTGGCGAGGTAGTTGCGGCAGGCGAAGCCGCAGGTCCGGCGGGCCAGCCGGTACTGCGCCTCGGAGGCGTTGTTCCAGCCGGACTGCGGGTTGGCGAAGCCGGACTGCACCCACTCGCGGACGTCGTCGAGGCTGATGTGCGCGGTCGGGGTGGGGCGCCGCTCGGCCCAGTAGCGGGCGACGGTGGTCTTGCCGGCGCCGGCCGGGCCGATCAGCAGCACCGCGATCGGGCCGGTGGCCGCGTGCTGCTGCGGCGGGCGGGCGGGCAACAGGACGGGCGCGCCGGACGGCAGCAGGAAGTGGCCGGTGGACCCGGCGGGCACCGGCGCCACCGGACCGCGCGCGGCGGCCGGAGCGGGCCCGGGAGCCGGAGCAGGGGCGGGAGCCGGAGCGGGCGCAGGGGCAGGGGCAGGGGCAGGAGCGACGGGCGGCCCCGGCGGGACGACCGGCACCGGCACGGTCGGCGGCCCGGACGACGCGGCGGGCGCGGGCACCTGAACGGGCGCGGGCCCGGGAGCCGGGTACGCGGGAGCCGGCGGAGCGACGGGACGCGGGGGGACGGGTCCACCCCCGGGGTACTGCGTCACGGTCACCTCCCGACTTCCTACAGCGGGGACACTACACGCCGGTGCGGCGGTGGACACAGTCCGCCGCCGCACCGCCGCTGGTCACCGCCCCGGCGCCCCCCGGTCGCCGACGCCCCGTCAGCCCGTGGCGAGCTGGTCGGCCAGCGCCCGCAGCGCCAGTTCGTACGAGCCGATCCCGAACCCGGCGATGGTGCCGGAGGCCACCGCGGAGATCACCGAGGTGTGCCGGAAGGTCTCCCGGGCGTACGGGTTGGAGATGTGCACCTCGATCAGCGGCGCGGTGCGCTGCGAGGCGGCGTCCCGCATCGCGTACGAATAGTGGGTGAACGCGCCCGGGTTGATCACCACCGGCACCCGGCCGTCGGCCGCCTCGTGCAGCCACTCGACCATGGTCTGCTCGGAGTTGGTCTCGTGCACCTCGACCTCGAAGCCCAGCTCCTTGCCGAGCGCGGTGCAGCGCTCGACCAGCCCGGCGTACGAGGTGGAGCCGTAGACGTCGGGCTCGCGGCTGCCGAGCCGCCCGAGGTTGGGGCCGTTGAGCACCATCACCCGGGTCACGAGGACACCTCCGCGTAGGCGGCCACCAGCAGCGACGGGTCGGGGCCCTCCAGCACGGAGGTCTTGCCGAGGCCGTCCAGCACGATGAAGCGGATGAGGTCGCCGCGCGACTTCTTGTCGATCTTCATCGCGTCCAGCAGCTTGGGCCAGGCGTCCGCCCGGTAGCTGAGCGGCAGCCCGACCGAGGCGAGCACGGTGCGGTGCCGGTCGGCGGTCGCGTCGTCCAACCGCCCGGCGAGGCGGCCGAGTTCGGCGGCGAACACCATGCCGATCGAGATCGCCGCGCCGTGCCGCCATTTGTAGCGCTCATTGCGCTCGATGGCGTGGCCGAGGGTGTGGCCGTAGTTGAGGATCTCGCGCCGCCCGGACTCCTTGAGGTCCCCGGAGACGACATCGGCCTTGACCTGGATGGCCCGCCGGATCAGCTCGACGGTGTGCGGCCCGGCCGGGGTCTTGGCGCCCTCCGGGTCGGCCTCGATCAGGTCGAGGATGGCCGGGTCGGCGATGAAGCCGCACTTGATGACCTCGGCGAGGCCGGAGACGTAGTCGTGCCGGGGCACGGTCTCCAGGGTCGCGAGGTCGGCCAGCACGCCCACCGGCGGGTGGAAGGCGCCGACCATGTTCTTGCCCTCGGCGATGTTGATGCCGGTCTTGCCGCCGACCGCCGCGTCGACCATGCCGAGCAGCGTGGTGGGCATGGAGATCCAGCGGACCCCGCGCAGCCAGGTGGCGGCGACGAAGCCGGCCAGGTCGGTGGTGGCGCCGCCGCCGAGGCCGAGGACCACGTCGGTACGGGTGAACCCGGTCTGCCCGAGCACCGACCAGCAGTACGCGGCCACCTCGGCGCTCTTCGCCTCCTCGGCGTTGGGCACCTGGAGGGCGATCGCCTCGTAGCCCTCGCCGGCGAGGTCCTCGCGGATCGCGTCGGCGGTGGCCGACAGCGCCTCCGGGTGGATGATCGCCACCCGGCGGGCCCTGGTCCCGATCAGCGGCGCCAGCTCGCCGAGCAACTGGTGCCCGATCAGCACGTCGTACGGGTCGTGGCCGGCGCTGCCGCCGACGTGAATCCTGACGGTGTCAGTCATGGGGGGTCTTCAGCTCCAGTGCTTCCAGTACGGCGTCCGCGACCTGCTCGGGGGTGCGGCCGGCGGTGTCGACGACGGCGGTGGCCACCTCCAGGTAGAGGGGGCGGCGGGCCTCCATCAGCTCGCGCCAGCGGGCCCGCGGGTTGACGGCCAGCAGCGGGCGGGGGGCGTCCAGGCCGACCCGCTTGACCGCGTCGGCGAGCGGCACCTCCAGGAACACCACGGGCAGGCCGCGCAGCAGCTCGCGGGTGGGTTCGGCCATCACCGCGCCGCCGCCGAGCGCGAGCACCCCGCCGTGGGTCCCGGCGGCGGCGCGCACGGCGGCCGCCTCCAGGGCGCGGAAGTGCGGCTCGCCCTCGTCGACGAAGATGTCCGGGATCGGCTTGCCGGCCTGCTCCTCGATGTCCGCGTCGGTGTCGCGGAAGCCCACGCCAAGGCGTTCGGCGAGGACCCGCCCGACGGTGGACTTGCCACTGCCGGGCGGGCCGACCAGCACGACGACCGGGGAGGTCATCGGACGATCAGGTGGTCGAGGTAGTTCTGCGCGTTGCGCCGGGTCTCCGACACGTGGTCGCCGCCGAACTTCTCGTTGACCGCGTCGGCGAGCACCAGGGCCACCATCGCCTCGGCGACGATGCCGGCCGCCGGCACCGCGCAGACGTCGGAGCGCTGGTGGTGGGCCTTGGCCGGCTCGCCGGTGCGCACGTCCACGGTGCGCAGCGCGCGCGGGACGGTCGCGATCGGCTTCATCGCGGCGCGCACCCGCAGCAGCTCACCGGTGGACAGGCCGCCCTCGGTGCCGCCGGAGCGGCCGGAGACGCGCCTGGCGCCCTCGGGGGTCGGCACGATCTCGTCGTGCGCCTGCGAGCCGGGGACCCGGGCCAGCTCGAAGCCGTCGCCGACCTCGACGCCCTTGATCGCCTGGATGCCCATCAGCGCGGCGGCGAGCCGGGCGTCCAGCCGACGGTCCCAGTGGACGTGCGAGCCGAGGCCGACCGGGACGCCGTAGGCGAGCACCTCGACGACGCCGCCCAGGGTGTCGCCGTCCTTGTGGGCCTGGTCGATCTCGGCGACCATCGCCTTCGAGGCGTCGGCGTCCAGGCAGCGCACCGGGTCGGCGTCCAGCTTCGCCTCGTCCGAGGGCAGCGGCAGCACGCCGGCCGGGGCCTTGGCGGCGGCCAGCTCGACCACGTGGCTGACGATCTCGATGCCGCAGGTCTCCTTGAGGTAGGAGCGGGCGACGGCGCCGAGCGCGACGCGGGCGGCGGTCTCCCGGGCGCTGGCGCGCTCCAGGATCGGGCGGGCCTCGTCGATCGAGTACTTCTGCATGCCGGCCAGGTCGGCGTGGCCGGGGCGCGGCCGGGTCAGCGCCTCGTTGCGGGCGAGACCGGCGAGCACCTCGGGGTCGACCGGGTCGGCCGACATGACCTGCTCCCACTTCGGCCACTCGGTGTTGCCCACCATCACGGCGACCGGGCTGCCCATGCTGAGGCCGTGCCGGACGCCGCCGAGGAAGGTCACCTCGTCCTGCTCGAACTTCATCCGTGCGCCGCGACCATAGCCGAGCCGGCGGCGCGCCAGCGCGTCGGCCACCATGGCGGTGGTGACCGGTACACCGGCGGGCAGGCCCTCCAGCGTCGCGACGAGTGCGGGGCCGTGCGACTCCCCCGCCGTCAGCCAGCGCAACGTACCCAACGGAGCTCCTTCATCAGCGGACCGCGGCGGCGCTGCCGCCGCCCGTCCGGACGTGCCTTCTCCCCGAATCCTTTCATGCCGGACCGGTCGACCGGCCGCGGAGTCCGATCACCGGACAGCAATCGGTCGACCGGCGGACGGCGACGGCCGGCCGGCACGCCGCCGGGGCACCCCGGGGCGCCCTCGTCGGCGTCCTCAGCCCGCCGCCAGCGCGGCCTCCCCGGCCGCCCGGATCGCCGCGAGCGGCCCGGGGGTCCGCCCGGTGAACAGCTCGTTCTGCAGCACCGCCTGGTGCACCAGCAGGTCGAGACCGCCCAGCACGGTCGCCCC
Source organism: Kitasatospora putterlickiae (assembly GCF_039527695.1). NCBI lineage: Bacteria > Bacillati > Actinomycetota > Actinomycetes > Kitasatosporales > Streptomycetaceae > Kitasatospora > Kitasatospora putterlickiae. The sequence goes on along the minus strand of NZ_BAAAKJ010000029.1, from coordinate 59,114 downwards.
GCGCTCGGCGCACGCCCCGGCCAGCTTGGTGGGCCAGGGGTGGTACAGCACGTCGAAGAGCGCGCCCGGCTCGGCGGTCAGGTCCCCGGCGAAGCCGTCGGTCGCCCCGGCCGGGGTGGTGGCCACGGTGAGCGGGTGGGCCAGCGCCTCGGCGCCGCGCGCCCAGTCGGCGGTGCGCACCGCCACGCCCAGCCGCTCCCCCAGCTCCGTCATCTCCCGGGCCCGCTCGGGGCTGCGGACGTAGACGGTGACCTCGCGGGCCCCCAGCCGGGCCAGCGCGGCCAGCGCCGAGGAGGCGGTGGCCCCGGCGCCGAGCACCGCGGCGGCCGGCACCTCGGTGATGCCGCGCTCGCGCAGCGCGTTGACCAGCCCGGGGACGTCGGTGTTGTGCCCGGTCCGGCGCCCGTCGGCGGTGAACACCAGGGTGTTCACGGCCTCGACCGACCGGGCGGTCCCGCTGATCTCGTCGAGCAGCGGGATGACCGCCCGCTTGAGCGGCATGGTGAGCGAGCAGCCCGCCCACTCGGCCTCGTCCAGCCCGGCGAGGAAGCCGGGCAGCGCGGCCTCGTCGACCTCGAAGCGGTCGTAGCGCCAGCCGTCCAGGCCGAGCGCCGCGAAAGCGGCCCGGTGCAGGGCGGGCGACAGCGAGTGGGCGATCGGCGAGCCGAGGACGGCGGCCCGGTGCTTGCTGGTCACGCTGGTGTGTCTCCTTGTACGGCCCTGCGGCGGGCGGTCAGCCCTTGGTGCAGTGAACGGCGACCGGGTCGAACTTCGAGCCGATCGACGTGCAGTACTCCTCGGTGTTCGCGCGGTGCTCGGAGTCCGTCTCCGCGAACCGGGTCTCGCCCGACTTCATCGCGATGAAGTACAGCCACTTGCCGTCCGCCGGGTTCAGCGTCGCCTTGAGGGCGTCCTCGCCCGGGTTGCCGATCGGCGTCGGCGGCAGACCCGCGTTGATGTACGTGTTGTACGGGTTCGACGCGTCGTTGATCTCCTTGCGGTCGAGCGACGTGCGGCCCAGCGAGTACTGCAGCGTGGTGTCCATGCCGAGCCTGCCGTTGACCTTGCCCTTGTCGGCCAGCCGGTTCTGGATGGTCCGGGCCATCTTGGCGAAGTCCGCCGGGTTGTTGCCCTCGGCCTGCAGGATGCTCGCCTCGATGACGACCTCGTAGCCGGACTTGAGGCCGATCTTCGACGCCTCCGCGTCCAGGGCCGCGTAGCGCTCCGTGGCGTTCTTGACCATTTCCTTGAGCAGGTCCTCGGGCTTCATGCCCGGCGTGATCGAGTAGCGGGTCGGCCAGAGGAAGCCCTCGATGTTGCCCTTGGCGTAGGCGGGCAGGCCGAGGCTGTTGACCTGCTCCTTGGCGACGGTCGCGGTGGTGCCCTTGGACAGTCCCAGCTTCTCGTCGATCTTGACGTAGGTGGCGGCGGCGGTCAGGCCTTCCCGGATGATCAGCTTCTCGCCGCCGTTGGCCTCCACCAGGAACTGCACGGCGCCCTCGGCCGACATCTCCTTGGGCATGCTGTAGGCGCCGGGCTGGATGGTGGTGCACTTGACGTTCTTGTCGCACGCCGCCGTGAAGGCGTCGACGCTCTTGACCACGCCGGCCTGCTTCAGCGCCAGGCCCATCTGGGTGCCGGCCGCGCCCTGCTTGATCTCCACGCTGACCGTGCCGGAGCCCGGGCCGGGGAAGTCCGGCGGCGGACCGAAGTGGTCCTTGTAGAAGCCGTAGCCCCAGTAGCCGGCGCCACCCATGGCGCCGAGCAGCACCAGGGCGACCACCAGGCAGGCGCCGCCGTTGCGCCGGCCCGACTTCTTGCCCTTCTCCTTGCGCTTCTTCTTCGCCTCGCGGGAGTCGTCCTCCTCGCCGAGGAAGCCGCCCTGCCCGTCGCTCTCGGCGCCGTCCTCGTGGTACTCGTCCTCGGCGTACCCGCCCTCGTGGCCGTCCCACTCGTCCTCGGCGTGCGCACGGCCGTCGGCGCCCGCGGCCGGGTCGGCGCCGGCCTCCAGCGCGGCGGCCTCCGCCTCCCAGTCGATGCCGTCCGGCCCGGGGCCGGAGGGCTGCTCGGGGGCCGGTCGCTCCTGCCGTCCCGGGACGCCCCGCGGCGGAACGCCGTACTGCTGCTGGCCCTGACCGCCCTGCGGGAAACCCTGCTGCGGCATCTGCTGGGGCACCTGCTGCTGCGGGTAACCCTGCTGGCCGACGCCCTGCTGACCCCCACCCTGCTGGTCCGCGCCCTGCTGCGGGTATCCCTGCTGCTGGGGGTAGCCCTGCTGCTGCGGATACCCCTGCTGCGGCATCTGCTGCGGGTAGCCCTGCTGCTGGCCGCCGTACTGCTGCTGGCCCTGACCGCCCTGCGGGAAACCCTGCTGGCCGCCCATGCCCTGCTGGTCCATGCCCTGCGGCGCCATCTGCTGCTCGGGCATCTGCTGCTGCGGGTAACCCTGCTGCTGACCGCCGTACTGCTGGGGGTGCTGCTGCCACTGGCCGTCCTGCTGGCCGGGGACCGGCTGCTGACCGCCGTAACCGGGGTCTCCCGGATGCCACGGCTCGGAGCCCTGGGGGCCATAGCCCCGACCGAGATCGGTCATTGATCCCCTTATACCGACGGAGACGACCGGAGGATCGGACCGGTCGCCCGGGACGGCGTCCCGGCTGCTTGTCGAACCGGCGTGCTAGCGCAACACCTGGACGGAGACGCTACCGTACCGCAGTCGACCGATCGGCCGGAGCGCCGCCCGACCCTTCCCTACGGTGCCCCCGGCGAGGCCGGGGGCGCCGCGGACGCCGACGCGGACGCGGAGGCCGAGGCGCTCGCCGCCGCCTGGTTGGCGTTGAACTCCGCGACGTTCCGCTGCTGCACCTCGAAGCTGTCGGTGAACCGGGTGTCGCCCGGCTTGACGGTCACGAAGTAGAGCCAGTCCCCGGGCGCCGGGTCCACCGCCGCCATGATCGCCTGCCGCCCCGGGTTGGAGATCGGCGTCGGCGGCAGCCCCGCGTGCTTGTAGGTGTTGTACGGGGAGTCGAGCCGGGTGTCGGTGACGCTGGTGTTCAGCGTGGAGCGCCCCATCGCGTAGTTGATGGTGGAGTCCAGCTGCAGCGGCATGTTCTTGGCCAGCCGGTTGTAGATCACCCGCGCGACCTTCGCCATGTCCTCGGCGTTGTCGGCCTCGCCCTGCACCATGCTGGCGATGGTCACCAGCCCGTACAGCGACTGCCCGAGGTTGGTCGCGACGACCTCCGCGTCGTCCCTGGTGAACTCGCGGCCGGCGCGCTCGACCATCTGCTTCAGCAGGTCGACGGCGGTGGTGTCCTCGGTGACCGCGTAGGTCGCGGGGAACAGGTAGCCCTCGGCGACACCGCCCGCGCTCTCCGGCAGTCCCAGCTCGGCGACCTGGTCCTTGGCCGCCTGCTCGGTGGTGCCCTCCGGGAGCTGCAGCTTCTTGTCGATCGCCGCGTAGATCTGGCTGCCGCGCCAGCCCTCGGGGATGGTCAGACCGTTGGCGTTGGCCGGGTCGACCAGCACGGCGAGCGCCGCGGCCGCCGACATCTTCAGCCGCAGCGTGTACGTACCGGGCTGGATCCGCCCGGCCGCCGCCGCGCTGCCCTTGGCGGCCCGGGTGAAGGCGAGCGAGCTGGCCACCACGCCGTTGCGCACCAGCGCGGAGGCGATCTGGCTGAGCCCGGCGCCCTCCGGCACCGACACCTGCACCGAGCCGGACCCGCCGCCCTGGTAGTCGGCGGCGGCCGGAGGCTTGCGCTGCCCCTGGATCCAGCTGAACCCGGCCAGCCCGATCCCGCCGAACACGGCGATCAGCGACAGCGCGGTCAGCAGGCAGGCCAGTCCGGTACGCCATCGGCGTGGATCCGGCGCATCGGGGCGCGGACCGGGCGCGCCCGGCGGGCGGCCCTCCGGTTCGGTCGCCGGCGCACCGAGGTGGCCGGGGCTCAGACCGGGGGTGAGGTCCAGATCGGTCACGGCGTGCGTCCCCTCGGCGGTCCGCGCGGCGGTCGGCGCGGCACGGCAACGGCGGAGGGGCCCGTACGGACGGGTCCGCACGAGCCCCTCTTCGGGACGTTAGAACAGGCCGGTCAGCCCGCCGCCTCGACGCTCTCACCCGGCGGGCGTCCGCTCACCCGTTCGGACTCAAGGGCGGTCTGCAGGATCACCACCGCGGCGGCCTGGTCGACCACCGAGCGGCCCTTCTTGGCCTTGACCCCCGAGGCGCGCAGCCCGTGGGTCGCGGTGACCGTCGACATCCGCTCGTCGACCAGCCGGACCGGCACCGGCCAGAGCCGGTTGGCCAGCCGGGCCGCGTAGCCGCGGACCTTCTCGGCCGCCGGGCCCTCCTTGCCGCTGAGCGAGCGGGGCAGCCCGACGATCACCTCGATCGCGCCGTACTCCTCGACGATCGCGGCGATCCTGGCCTGCGACTTCACACCCGCCGGAACGGTCTCCACCGGGGTGGCGAGCACCCCGTCGGGGTCGCAGGACGCGACCCCGATCCGGGCGTCCCCGACGTCGACGGCGATCCGCCGCCCGCGCCGGAAGGGCTTCTCCTCGAACTCCATCAGAACGCGGACCCCATCAGGAGGCGCGTTCCGCGACCAGGCCGCGCACCGCGGCGACGGCCTCGTCGAGCGCGCCGGGGTTGGTGCCGCCGCCCTGGGCGACGTCGTCCTTGCCGCCGCCGCCGCCGCCGAGGGTCTTGGCCGCGGTGCGGACCAGCTCGCCGGCCTTGATGCCGCGGCCGCGGGCGTCCTCGTTGGTGGCGATCACGGTCAGCGGGCGGTCGTTCGCCACGGTGAAGGCGGCGACCACGGCCGGACGCGAGCCGAGCCGGCCGCGCACGTCCAGGACCAGCTTGCGCAGCTCGTCGGCGCCGGTGCCGTCGGCGACCCGGGCGGCCACCACGGCGATGCCGTGCACGTCCTCCGCCGAGTCGGCCAGACCCGCGGCGGCCGCGAGCACCTTCTCGGCGCGGAAGCGCTCGATCTCCTTCTCGGCGTCCTTGAGCTTGGCGAGCATGCCGGAGATCTTCTCCGGCAGCTCCTCCGGGCGGCCCTTGACCAGCTCGGTCAGCTGGGCGACCACGGTGTGCTCACGGGCCAGGAACCGGTACGCGTCGGCGCCGACCAGCGCCTCCACCCGGCGCACGCCGGAGCCGATCGAGGACTCGCCGAGCAGCTTCACCAGGCCCAGCTGGGCGGTGTTGCCGACGTGCGTGCCACCGCACAGCTCCTTGGAGAAGTCGCCGATGGTGACGACGCGGACCTCGTCGCCGTACTTCTCGCCGAACATCGCGATGGCGCCGGCCTTGCGGGCCTCGTCCATCGTCATGACCTCGGCGGTGACCTCCAGCTCACGGGTCAGCACGTCGTTGATCTTCTGCTCGACGTCGGTCAGCACGCTGCCGGGCACGGCGGCGGGCGAGCCGAAGTCGAAGCGGAAGCGGCCCGGGGCGTTCTCCGAACCGGCCTGGGCGGCCGTCGGGCCGAGCGCGTCGCGCAGCGCCTGGTGGGTCAGGTGGGTGGCCGAGTGGGCGCGGGCGATCGCCCGGCGGCGCTCCACGTCGATGGTGGCGTACGCGGACGAGCCGAGCACGACCTCGCCGAACAGCACGCCGCCGGAGTGCACGATGACGCCCGGGACGGGCTGCTGCACGTCGCGGATCTCGACGACCGCGCCGGAGTCCAGCCGGATCCGGCCGTGGTCGGCGAGCTGGCCGCCGCCCTCGGCGTAGAACGGGGTGCGGTCGAGGATGAGCTCGACCTCGTCGCCCTCGGTGGCGGCCGGCGCCGGGACGCCGTTCACCAGCAGGCCGACCACGGTGGCCTCGCCCTCGGTGAGGTTGTAGCCGGTGAAGACGCTGGCGCCGGACTTGTCGGCGACCTCGCGGTACGCGGCGACGTCGGCGTGGCCCGTCTTCTTGGCCTTGGCGTCCGCCTTGGCGCGGTCCCGCTGCTCCTGCATCAGGCGGCGGAAGCCGGCCTCGTCGACCTGGAGGCCCTGCTCCCCGGCCATCTCCAGGGTCAGGTCGATCGGGAAGCCGTAGGTGTCGTGCAGCTTGAACGCCTGGTCGCCGGAGAGCACCGCGCCGCCGGCCTGCCTGGTCTCGGTGACCGCGGCGTCCAGCAGGTTGGTGCCGGCCTTCAGGGTCTGCAGGAAGGCCGCCTCCTCGCCGACGACGACCGCCTCGACGCGCTTGCGGTCGGTCTCCAGCTCGGGGTACTGCGGGGCCATCGCCTTGATGGCGGTGTCGATCAGCTCCTTGGCCACCGGCTCGGTGGCGCCCAGCAGGCGCATGTTGCGGATCGCGCGGCGCAGGATGCGGCGCAGCACGTAGCCGCGGCCCTCGTTGCCGGGGGAGACGCCGTCGCCGACCAGCATCAGCGCGGTGCGGACGTGGTCGGTGACCACGCGCAGCGAGATGTCGGCCTTGTGGTCGGCGCCGTAGCGGTGACCGGTCAGCTCGGCGGCCCGGTCCAGGATCATCCGGCTGGTGTCGATCTCGAAGAGGTTGTCGACGCCCTGCAGGATGGCGGCCAGGCGCTCCAGGCCGAGGCCGGTGTCGATGTTCTTGCTCGGCAGGTCACCGAGGATCTCGAAGCCGTCCTTGCCGTCGCCGTGGCCGCGCTCGTACTGCATGAAGACCAGGTTCCAGATCTCCAGGTAGCGCTCGCCGTTGACGGCCGGGCCGCCCTCCTCGCCGTACGCGGGGCCGCGGTCGTAGTTGATCTCCGAGCACGGGCCGCACGGGCCGGGGACGCCCATCGACCAGAAGTTGTCCTTCATGCCGAGGCGCTGGATCCGCTCGGCCGGAACGCCGATGACCTCACGCCAGATCTGCTCGGCCTCGTCGTCGTCCTGGTAGACGGTGATCCAGAGCCTCTCCTCCTCCAGGCCGTAGCCACCGTCCGCGACGGGGCTGGTGAGCAGCTCCCACGCGAACTTGATGGCTCCTTCCTTGAAGTAGTCGCCGAAGGAGAAGTTGCCGCACATCTGGAAGAAGGAGCCGTGCCGGGTGGTCTTCCCGACCTCCTCGATGTCCAGGGTGCGCACGCACTTCTGGACGCTGGTCGCGCGCGAGAACCGCGGCTTGACCTCGCCCAGGAAGTACGGCTTGAACGGAACCATGCCGGCGTTGACCAGCAGCAGGGTGGGGTCGTCGGCGACCAGGGACGCCGACGGAACGACGGTGTGGCCGCGCTCCTCGAAGAAGCGCAGCCAGCGGCGGCGGATCTCTGCCGACTCCATTAGTGGTCCTTCCGGTTGGTGCCGCCCCGCGGCGGAAGCGCGCGCCGGGGCGTTTTCTCGATGGCTTGGGGGGTGGTGCGGGCGTCGTCGGAGGACGCCGCGCGGGCACTGCTGGACGGGGGAAGGGCGGCGGCCGGGCTCCCGGGCGCCGCCGAGATAGCTCGGTACCGGGGCTCGCCGCCCGGNNNGCGGGGGACGCCCCGGCGGCGCGGCTCGACGACGGCGGTGCCGTCCAGTCCGAGGTCCTCGCGCAGCTGCTCCTCGCGCTCGGTCATGCCGGCCCGCACGTCCTGGGCGAACTGCTTGGCCAGGTCGCCCAGCTGCAGGGCGCCGCGCGCGGCGGTGCCGGAGAGGCTGTCCGGGGTGAGCCGGTGCACGGCCTCGTTGGCCTTGTTCATGGCCCAGACGGTGGCGCCGGCGCCGACCGCCATCCAGAAGATGCGTCGCACCATGCCGTCAGCCCTTCACCGCGCGCCGGACCCGGGAGAGCAGGCCGCTCTTGGGCGCGGTCGCGGCCCGCACCTCGGCCCGGATCAGCCGGGCCAGCTCCTCGCGCTCGGCCGGCTGGGTCGGCAGCGTCGCGGTGCCCTGCTGCTTGGCGACGGCCTTGCGCACGCCGTAGCTGAACGCCGCGACCTTGACCAGCGGGCCGCCGAGGGTGGCCGCGACGGTGGAGGAGAGCGCGTTGGCGTTGGCCGCCGCGTCCTGGACGTTGGCGGTGATCTCGTCCACCCGCTCCAGCTGCTCGTTGGCGCTGCGCACGGCGGCGCCGGCGTCGGTGAGCAGCGGCACGGCCTGCTCGGTGACGGCGGAGACCAGGACGGTCGCCTCCTTGAGAACCCGCGACAGCCGGACCAGCACGACGGCGAGCAGGGTGACCAGGACCGCCCAGAACACGGCGACGAGCAGGCCGGCCAGCTCTCCCACGGACACCTTTGCGCGCTCCCTCGCCTCGCGGTTCTCCAGGGCAACACGCCCTAGGGAACCCTATCGCGACCGCACGGACTTTCCGGACCGGGTTTCCGCGCGGGGCGCGCGGCGATCCGACCGGATGTGCGATCCGCGCGCGTAACCTACCCGCCGGTCACCTCGTTCTGCCGGGCGGGCCGCCACCCGGGCGGCCCGGACGGACGGACGCCCGGGCCGGGCTGGCCCGGGCCTCGAAGCGGGGAGCAGGGTGTGGACGGGGAATCGACACCGCGGCCGGACCGGCCGCTGCCGGGGCGGCTCCCGGCGGAGGTCACCAGCTTCGTCGGCCGGCGGCGGGAGCTGACCGAGCTCGCCCTGCTGCTGGCCGGGCACCGGCTGGTGACGGTCACCGGCCCCGGCGGCGTCGGCAAGAGCCGGCTGGCGCTGCGGGCGGCGGCCCGGGCGGCGGGGGCGTTCCCGGACGGCGCCTGGCTGGTCGAGGTGGCGCCGGTACGGGACGGGCGGCTGCTCGGGCACGCCGTGCTGGAGGCGCTGCGGCTGACCGACGGCACCGCCCGTGACCCGGTGGAGGTGCTGGCCGAACAGCTGGCCGGGCGCCGGCTGCTGCTGGTGCTGGACGGCTGCGAGCACCTGGCGGCGGCCTGCGCGGAGCTGGCCTCGGCGCTGCTGCGGGCCCTGCCGGGGCTGCGGGTGCTGGCCACCAGCCGGCTGGCGCTGCGCACGGCCGGCGAGCACCTGCTGACCCTGGCCCCGCTGCCGGTCGGCCCGGCGGACCCAGCCGACCCAGCCGACCCGACGGACCCGACGGACCCGGCCGGAACGACCGGCGCCACCGGCCCGGCGCCCGCCGACCTGCCGGACGCGGTGCGGCTGTTCGCGGACCGGGCGCGGGCGGTGCTGCCGTCCTTCGAGGTCACCGCCGCCAACGCCGGGGCGATCGCCCGGCTCTGCCGCCGGCTGGACGGCATCCCGCTGGCCGTGGAACTGGCCGCCGGGCGGCTGCGGGCGCTGTCGGTGGAGCAGATCGGTGCCCGGCTGGACGACCGGTTCCGGCTGCTGACCGGCGGCGACCCGGCGGCCCCGCCGCGCCACTGGACGCTGCGCACCACGATCGGCTGGAGCCATGAGCTCTGCACAGTGCAGGAACGTTTACTCTGGGCCCGCCTCTCGGTCTTCGCGGGCGGCTTCGACCTGGACGCGGCCGAATACGTCTGCGCCGGAGAGGGCCTCGACCCGGACGAGCTGCTCGACCACCTCACCGAACTCGTCGCCAAGTCCGTCGTCCTGCGCGTGGGGGCGCCTCCCGGCCGCCGGACCGGGGAGGAGAGCCCCTACGGCGTGCGCTTCCGGCTGCTGGACACCGTCCGCGAGTACGGGCTGGGGTGGCTGCGCGCGGGCGGCGAGGAGCAGCGGCTGCTGCGCCGGCACCGGGACTGGTACCTGGGCGTGGCCACCTGGGGCGAGGTCGAGTGGTTCGGCCCCCGCCAGGCGGAGACCGCCGAACGCACCGCGCTGGTGCACACCGACCTGCGGGCCGCCCTGGAGTTCAGCCTGACCGAACCCGGCGAGGAGCGGATCGCCCTGCTGATGGCCGGCACCCTCTGGTTCTACTGGGTCGGCTGCGGCCACCTCGGCGAGGGCCGGCACTGGCTGGAGCGGGCGCTGGCACTCGACCCCGAACCCACCGAGGCCCGCGCCAAGGCCCTCTGGGTGACCGGTTACGCGGCCACCCTGCAAGGTGACCTGGCGACCGCCCGGCCCGCCCTGGAGGAGTGCCGCCGCCAGGCGCTGGTCACCGGCGACGACCGCGCGCTGGCCTACGCCGTGCACCGGCAGGGCTGCGCCTCGCTGATCGGCGACGAGCCGGTCCGCGCCGTCGAGCTGTTCGAGGAGGCGCTCTGGCACTACCGCACCATCGGCGAGCTCAACAGCAACGTGCTGATGGCGATGTTCGAGCTCGGCCTCGCCCACCTCTTCCAGGGCGACCGGGAGAGCGGCGAACTCTGGCTCGGACAGGTCCGCGAACTGTGCGAGGAGCACGGCGAGCGGTGGGCGTACGCGTACGGGCTCTACGCGCTGGCGTACTCGCACTGGCTGAACGGCGAGATCCGCCCGGCCCGGACGCTGGCCCGGGAGAGCGTGCGGCTCAACCACCTCTTCAACGACCTGCTGGGCATCGTGCTGGCGATCGACCTGCTGGCGCTGCTGGAGACCGAGCCCGCCGGCCCCGGGGAGCCGGGCGACCTGCGCGAGGCCCGGGTGCTGCAGGGCGCCGCGCACCGGATCTGGCGCACGGTCGGCACGCCGTTCTTCGGCTCGCGCACCTTCAACGGCCCGCACCGGGCCTGCGAGGAGCGCGCCGTCGCCGGACTGACCGAGCAGGAGTTCACCGACTCCTTCGCCACCGGCACCCGGCTCGACCTGGACGCCGCCGTGCACCGGGCGCTGGGCGGCGACGGCCGCCCGGACGGCCCGGGCCCCCGGCCGGGCCCCGGGG
>NZ_BAAAKJ010000029.1:45308-48417 GCF_039527695.1 Kitasatospora putterlickiae | reverse complement strand
CCGGCGCCCCGGCCCTCCCCCGTCGGGCGGTGAGGAGCCCGGCGGGAGAGCCGGGAATAGTTGAAACTTGTCCAGTGCTGGAGCGGGCGGAACCACCGTACGGAAGGAGCCTCCAGTGGCGAACATCGCCGACGAGTACCGCATGGCGAACTTCTACTTCGAGTCCAAGGCGTACACCGACGCCGCCCGGATGCTCGAAGGCGTGCTCGCCGAGGAGCCGGCCAACCTGTCGGTCCGGCTGCTGCTGGCCCGCAGCTACTTCCACTCCGCCCAGCTGCGCAAGGCCGAGACCGAGCTGCGCCGGGTCCTGGACGCCGACCCGGCCGAGGACTACGCCCGTCTGATGCTCGGCCGCACCCTGGAGCGCCAGGGCCGCGCCGAGGAGGCCCGCCCGCACCTGCGGCTCGCCTCCGCGATGACCGGCGAGTCGTACTGACCCGGCCTCCCACGGCCGGGACAAAGGGGCGAGCCCCCGCCGCCACGAGGGCGACGGGGGCTCGCTGGGTACCGCAGGTGATACCGCTCGCGGGTCAGCGCGAGTAGTACTCGACGACGAGCTGCTCGTCGCAGATCACCGGGACCTCCTTGCGCTGCGGCGCGCGGTCCAGGCGGAAGGCCAGGGCCTTCAGGTTGACCTCGAGGTACTTCGGGGTCTGGCCCTCGCCCGCGTTGCCACCCTCGCGGGCGACCTGGAACGGGACCTTCTCCTTGCTGCGCTCGCGGACGGTGACCACGTGGCCCGGCTTCATCTGGTACGACGGCTTGTTGACCTTGCCGCCGTTGACCTCGATGTGGCCGTGGACGACCATCTGACGGGCCTGGTAGATGGTGCGGGCGATGCCCGAACGCAGCACCAGGGCGTCGAGGCGGGTCTCCAGCTCGGCGACGAGCGCCTCACCGGTCTTGCCCTCGGCCTTCTTCGCGCGGTCGAACGCGCGCGCCATCTGCTTCTCGCTCAGGTCGTACTGAGCGCGCAGACGCTGCTTCTCGACCAGACGGACCTTGTAGTCCGAGTTCTGCTTGCGACCGCGGCCGTGCTGGCCGGGCGGGTACGGGCGGGCCTCGAAGTACTTGACGGACTTCGGGGTCAGCGGCACGCCGAGCGCGCGCGCGATCTTGACCTTGGGACGCTTCTGGTTCGCCATGAACCAAACCTTCCTTGCTTACGAATACGGCTTCACCAGGTGTTGACGGAGGTCGCATGTCGCGGCCCGGAGAAAACCCCACCGCCCGGGGGCAGTGCGATCAGCCGCTCTCCGGAGCCGGGCACGAGATGTGCTTGTCACACGGGTCGAACCGGAAACCGGGTCACCCGCGACACCGAGACGGTGCGCGACGCTCCTGGTACGGATCCTCCCGGAGGAGGCCGACGGCCGATGTCCCGCTGGTGCGGCCGGTCGGTCGGGGTCTCCCCCCACCGCCGTCCCGGGACATGGCACTCCGCCCGAGTATACCGGCCGATCACCGGGGCTTTGACCCGGGCTTCTCCTCGCCCTTCGTCTCGCCCTTCGCCTCGGGCTTCGGCTCGGGCTTCGGCTCGGGCTTCGGCTCGGGCTTCGGCTCGCCCTTCGGAACCCGCTTCGGCTCCCCCCGCAGCCGCGCCCTGGTCCACTCCACCGCGTCCGCGTAGCGGGCCTCGCCACCGTGCCGGGTCGGCTGGTAGTACGCCTTGCCGTGCACCGCGTCCGGCGCGTACTGCTGGGCCGCGATGCCCTCCGGCAGGTCGTGCGGGTAGCGGTACCCCTTGCCGTGCCCCAGCTTGCCCGCGCCCCCGTAGTGCGCGTCCCGCAGGTGCGGCGGCACCGGCCCGGCCAGCCCCTGCCGGACGTCCGCGAGCGCCGCGTCGATCGCCAGGTAGGCGGCGTTGGACTTGGGCGCCAGGGCGAGCGCGATGGCCGCCTGGGAGAGGATGATCCGCGCCTCCGGGAAGCCGATCAGCGCCACCGCCTGGGCCGCCGACACCGCCGTCTGCAGCGCCGTCGGATCGGCCAGGCCGACGTCCTCGCTGGCCGAGATCATCAGCCGCCGGGCGATGAACCGGGGGTCCTCCCCCGCCTCGATCATCCGGGCCAGGTAATGCAGCGTGGCGTCCACGTCGCTGCCCCGGATCGACTTGATCAGCGCGCTGGCCACGTCGTAGTGCTGGTCGCCGTCCCGGTCGTAGCGGACGGCCGCGTGGTTGACGGCGGTCTCGGTGGTGGCCAGCGTGATGCTCGCCTCGCCCTGCTCCAGCGCCGCCCCGGCCGCCGCCTCCAGCGTGGTGAGCGCCTTGCGGGCGTCCCCGCCGGCCAGCCGCACCAGGTGGTCCTCGGCCTCGGGGCTCAGCTCGACCGCGCCCTCCAGGCCGCGCTCGTCGGCGACCGCGCGGCGCAGCAGCGCCCGGACGTCGTCGTCGGTCAGCGACTCCAGGGTGAGCAGCAGCGAGCGGGACAGCAGCGGGGAGATCACCGAGAAGTACGGGTTCTCGGTGGTCGCGGCGATCAGGGTGACCCAGCGGTTCTCCACGGCGGGCAGCAGGGAGTCCTGCTGCGCCTTGGAGAACCGGTGGATCTCGTCGAGGAAGAGCACCGTCTCCCGGCCGGTCATGCCGACCGCGCGGCGGGCGCCGTCGATGACCGCGCGGACCTCCTTGACCCCGGCGGTGATCGCGGACAGCTCGACGAAGCGGCCCTCCACCGCCTGGCTGATGACGTGCGCCAGCGTGGTCTTGCCGGTGCCGGGCGGGCCCCAGAGGATCACCGAACTGGTCGCCGCCGGGCCGCGCGCGCCCGTGACCAGCCGGCGCAGCGGCGAGCCGTCCTTGAGCAGCTGCCGCTGGCCGGCCACCTCGTCGAGGGTGCGCGGACGCATCCGCACGGCGAGCGGCGCCCGCCCCGGCTCCTTGCTCTGGCGTTCCTCGGCGGCTGCGGTGAAGAGGTCCGGTTCGTCCACACCGGAAGCCTATGCGAGCCCGCCGACAGGCCCGGGCCCTACGCCTGCCGGACGTCCATCAGGACCGTCTCGAACTCCTCCAGCGAGCGCAGGGTCAGCCCGCCGGCCGTCACCCCGCGGGCGCGGACCTCGGCGGCCGGGCCGCGCGAGGCGACCAGGGCGGCGGGGTCGGTGAACA
>NZ_BAAAKJ010000029.1:35660-45207 GCF_039527695.1 Kitasatospora putterlickiae | reverse complement strand
GCCCGCCCGGCGTTCGCCCGGTCGACGTCGAACCGCGCGAGCCGGAACCACGACCCCGGCCGGGCCACCGAGGACTCCCAGACCACCGCGGCCTCCCAGACGTCGACGGTCGCCGTCCCGGCGAACGGGGCGAGCAGCTCGTCGCGGCGGCCGCGCAGCTGCTCGAAGCTGTCCCGTTCGGTCCGCCGGTCCGCCCACCACGAGCCCATCACGATGATGCCGAGCTCCCGGTCGGCGAACAGTCCGTAGCCCGCGTAGCCGGGCCGCGCCGACAGCAGGCCGACCGCCTCGGCGGACAGCCCGTCGAGGGCCCGGTCGATCTGCGCGGGATCGCCGGTGAAGTAGCCGGTGCGAACGAACATGGGCGGTTCTCCTGACCTCGTCGCTGACCTCGTCCGAGCACCTCCATCGGACGGCCCGGCGACGCCACCGGCAACGCCGCAGGGCCGTTCGGCGGAGGAGGACGAGGCCGAGGACGAGACGGAGGAGGAGGCCGACGGCTCGGGGCGGCCGGCCGCTACGAGCCCAGGCCCGCCGCGTGGTCCGGGACGTAGCGCTGCAGGTCGCGCGGCGGCCGCTGGTAGCCGCGCGAGGCCGGACGCTCCGGCAGCTCGATCGTCGGCGGCTTCACCTCGTGGTACGGGACGGTGGAGAGCAGGTGGGCGATCATGTTGATCCGGGCCCGCCGCTTGTCGTCGCTCTCCACCACGTTCCAGGGCGACTCGGGGGTGTCGGTGTGCAGGAACATCTTGTCCTTGGCCCGCGAGTAGTCCTCCCAGCGGGTGATCGACTCGACGTCCATCGGCGAGAGCTTCCAGCGCTTCATCGGGTCCTCCAGGCGGTCCTGGAAGCGCCGCTGCTGCTCGGTGTCGCTGACCGAGAACCAGTACTTGCGCAGCAGCGTGCCGGACTCGATGAGCATCCGCTCGAAGGTCGGGCACTGCTGCAGGAACTGCCAGTACTCCTCCTCGGTGCAGAAGCCCATCACCTTCTCCACCCCGGCGCGGTTGTACCAGCTGCGGTCGAACAGCACGATCTCCCCGGCGGCCGGCAGGTGCTCGACGTAGCGCTGGAAGTACCACTGGGTGCGCTGCCGCTCGGTGGGCGCGGGCAGCGCCGCGACCCGGGCGATGCGCGGGTTCAGGTACTCCGTCACCCGCTTGATCGCGCCGCCCTTGCCGGCCGCGTCGCGCCCCTCGAAGACCACCACCAGCCGGGCGCCCTCGGCCCGCACCCACTCCTGGAGCTTCACCAGCTCGTGCTGGAGCCGCAGCAGTTCCTGCTCGTAGGGCCTCTTCGCCAGGCGCTCGCCCGGACCGCTCCGCTCGTCCGCCGCGTTCCGCCCGCGCTGAGCCTTCGCTGCCACCTGGGTGCCTCCGTTCGGTGGGGTGCTGATGACCCTTCACCGTACGTCCTGGCACGGGTTCCCGCAGGTCCGGGGGGTTCCGGCCGGACAGCGGCGGCCCCCTGAACCGCCGCTGCCCGGCTCCCCCGTCGGCCGGTCCGAAGACCGAACGCTCAACCATGACCCAGACCTGCCGAACGGGTCCAATTTCCGGTTCCATAACCTTGGGGCATGGATGTCGACACCCGCCTGCTGCGCAGTTTCGCCGCGGTCTGCGAGGAGGGGCAGCTGACCGCGGCGGCGGCCCGGCTGTTCGTCTCCCAGCCGACGCTGACCAAGCAGATCCGTCAGCTGGAGGGCCTGCTCGGGGTGGAGCTGTTCGAACGGTCGCGGCGCGGCATGGCCCCGA
The DNA here is from genome assembly GCF_039527695.1 of Kitasatospora putterlickiae. NCBI lineage: Bacteria > Bacillati > Actinomycetota > Actinomycetes > Kitasatosporales > Streptomycetaceae > Kitasatospora > Kitasatospora putterlickiae. The sequence continues at coordinate 43,453 of NZ_BAAAKJ010000029.1, read as the reverse complement.
CCCGGGCCGGCTGGGCGCTGGCCGCGCGAGCCGGGACGCTGCTGGCCGACTGGGAGGAGGCGCTGCGCGCGACCCGGGCCGCCGCCGCGGACCAGGGCTCGACGCTGCGGGTGGGGTTCGAGGGCGGCATCATCAACCTGATGTCCCAGCGCACGGTGGCCGACTTCGCCCACCGGATGCCGGGCTGGCAGGTGGAGCTGCGGCAGAACAACTGGTTCGACCCGACCTCGGGCCTGGCCGCCGGCGAGATCGACCTGGCGCTGTGGCACGCGCCGCCGTCGCTGTCCGAGCGGTACAGCGTGGCCGTGCTGGGCGAGGAGGCGCGCTGCGCGGCGCTGCCGGCCGGGCACCGGCTGGCCGCCCGTGCGGTGATCGACTTCGAGGAGCTGCTGGACGAGCCCTTCGTGGCGATCCCGCACGAGGCCGGGCACTGGCGCGACTACTGGCTGGCGGTCCGGGAGCGGGGCGGGCGACCTGTGCGGATCGGCGCGGTGGCGCACAACACCGACGAGTGGCTGACCGCGGTGGTGTGCGGCCAGGGCGTCGGTTTCGCCCCGGAGACGATGAGCCGGCTGGCACCGCGCGAGGATGTCGCGTACCGGCCGGTGCGGGGGTTGAGCCCGAGTCAGGTCGGGCTGTACTGGCCGAAGGACCGGGAGCCGACGCCCGCCATGACCGCGTTCGTGCGCAGCTGTCGCGCGACGATAGGTCTCGGAGGAGAGTCGGCTCGATCGACCCGAACGGCGCCGTCGATCTGACGGGGTCAGACGGCCTCGAAGGGCTCGGGGTAGTGGCACAGGCCCCGCGGGGAGCCGTCGTAGGCGGGTAGCGCGAGCGCCTGGAAGTACCCGTCGGGCACCTCGAACGGACCGCTGACCTCGTGCCGCTGGGCCGGGATGAAGCCGAAGCGGCCGTAGTAGTCGGGATCGCCGAGCACGACGACCAGCTTCTCGCCGGCGTCCTCGGCGGCCGTCAGCGCGGCCCTGACCACCAGCTCGCCGACGCCCTTGCGCTGCCACTCGGGGGCGACGGCGACCGGCGCGAGCGCCAGCCCCCTGCCCTCGCCGACCCGTAGCCGGGTGAGCAGCGCGTGGCCGACCACCAGACCGGAGTCGTCGACCGCGACCACCGACAGGTCCGGCAGCCAGGCCGGGTCGCGGCGCAGCGCGTCGACCAGGTCGGCCTCGTCGGGGCCGGGGAAGGCGGCCATGTGGACACGTCTGGTGGCCGGGACGTCCTCGGGACATTCGATCCTGGTCATGACCTTCACAGGGGGACCCTCTCTCTGTCGCACACCGTTGTGGACCGGCCCCGGACAGCGGGAATGCCGTCCGGGGCCGTGAAAGGTTAGCCGATGTCGGCCGACGGGGTGTCAGGCCTTCTGCTGACCCTCCGACTTGCCGTCCTCCCGGACCTTCGGCTGGGCGTCGACGCCGGCCTCGCGGCGCTGCGCCGGAGTGATCGGGGTGGGGGCGCCGGTCAGCGGGTCACCGCCGGTGGACGTCTTCGGGAAGGCGATGACGTCCCGGATGGTGTCGTACCCGCCGAGCAGGGTGACGATCCGGTCCAGGCCGAAGGCGACACCGCCGTGCGGCGGCGGGCCGTAGTTGAAGGCGTCCAGCAGGAAGCCGAACTGCGAGGCGGCCTCCTCCTCGGACAGGCCGATCGCGTCGAACGCCCGCTTCTGCACGTCCCGCTGGTGGATACGGATCGAACCGCCGCCCAGCTCCGAGCCGTTGAGCACCAGGTCGTAGGCGTTGGACAGGGCGCCGCCGGGGTCGGTGTCGAAGGTGGCCAGCGACTCCGCGGTGGGGGCGGTGAAGGGGTGGTGCACGGCGTGCCAGCCCTGGAACGCGCCCTTGTCGTCCTCGATCGGCTCGAACATCGGGAAGTCGACGACCCACAGGAAGGCCCACTGGGACTCGTCGATCAGCTCGCAGCGGCGGCCGATCTCCAGGCGGGCGGCGCCGAGCAGCTCCTGGGAGGCGCGCTCCTTGCCGGCCGCGAAGAAGATCGCGTCGCCGTTCTTGGCGCCGGCGGCGGCGGCCAGGCCGGCCAGGTGCTCCTCGGAGAGGTTCTTGGCGACGGGGCCGCGCAGCTCGCCGGTCTCGGCGTCGATGAGCACGTAGGCGAGGCCGCGGGCGCCGCGCGCCCTGGCCCAGTCCTGCCAGGCGTCGAGCTGCTTGCGCGGCTGCGAGGCACCGCCGGGCATGACCACGGCGCCGACGTACGGGGCCTGGAAGACCCGGAAGTCGGTGCCCTTGAAGTAGCCGGTGAGATCGGTGAGCTCCTGGCCGAAGCGGACGTCGGGCTTGTCCGAGCCGTAGCGGCCCATGGCGTCGGCGTAGGTCATCCGCGGCAGCGGGTCGGGGATCTCGTAGCCGTGGACCTCGCGCCAGATGGCGCCGATGATCTTCTCGCCGAGGGCCAGGACGTCCTCCTGGTCGACGAAGGAGGCCTCGATGTCCAGCTGGGTGAACTCCGGCTGGCGGTCGGCGCGGAAGTCCTCGTCGCGGAAGCAGCGGGCGATCTGGTAGTAGCGCTCCATGCCGGCCACCATCAGCAGCTGCTTGAACAGCTGGGGCGACTGCGGCAGGGCGTACCAGTGGCCGGGCTGCAGGCGGACCGGGACGAGGAAGTCGCGGGCGCCCTCGGGGGTGGAGCGGGTGAGGTACGGCGTCTCGATGTCGAGGTAGTCGTTCTCCTCCATCACCCGGCGGATGATGTTGTTGACCTTGGAGCGCAGGCGCAGGCCCTTGGCCGGGCCCTCACGGCGCAGGTCGAGGTAGCGGTAGCGCAGGCGCACCTCCTCGTTGACCGTGCCGGGCTCGTACTCGGCGACCGGGAACGGCAGCGGGGCGGCCTCGGAGAGGACCTCGATGTCGCTGACGACGACCTCGACGGCGCCGGTCGGGATGTCCGGGTTCTCGTTGCCCTCGGGCCGCACGCGGACGTCGCCGACCACCTTGACGCAGTACTCGGCGCGCAGACCGTGCACCGAATCGAGGTCGCGGACCACGATCTGCACGGTGCCGGAGGCGTCGCGCAGGTCGATGAAGGCCACGCCGCCGTGGTCGCGGCGGCGGGCGACCCAGCCGGCCAGGGTGACGGTGGTGCCTGCGTGCTCCGGGCGGAGCGTGCCCGCGTCGTGCGTGCGGATCACAGCTGCTTCTCCTTCAGGGTGGTGACGAGTGCGTCGAGGGCGACGGGGTTCTGCTCGCCGGTGGTGAGGTCCTTGAGCTGGACGACGCCCTCGGCGAGGTCGCGGTCACCGGCGACGAGGGCGAAGCGGGCGCCGGAACGGTCGGCGGACTTCATGGCGTTCTTGATGCTCTTGACGCCGAAGGCGAGGTCGGTGGCGACGCCGGCCCGGCGCAGCTCGATCACCTTGGCGAACAGGACGTTCTTGGCCTCCTCGCCGAGCGCGACGGCGTAGACGGAGGTGGCGGCCGGCAGGTCGAGGGTGACGCCCTCGGCCTCCAGGGCCAGGTAGGTGCGGTCCACGCCGAGCGCCCAGCCGACCGAAGGCAGCGCCGGGCCGCCGATCATCTCGGACAGGCCGTCGTAGCGGCCGCCGCCGCCGATCGCGGACTGGGCGCCGAGGCCGTTGTGGACGAACTCGAAGGTGGTGCGGGTGTAGTAGTCGAGGCCGCGGACCAGCTTGGGGTCGTCGACGAAGGCGACGCCGTTGGCGGTCAGCAGCTCGCGGACCTTCTCGTCGTAGGCCTTGCAGTCCTCGCAGAGGTAGTCGCGCAGCATCGGGGCGCCGACGAGCTGGGCCTGCACGGCCTCGCGCTTGTCGTCGAGGACGCGCAGCGGGTTGATCTCCGCGCGGCGGCGGGTGTCCTCGTCGAGGTCCAGGCCCGCCAGGAACTCGATCAGAGCGGCGCGGTAGACCGGGCGGCACTGCTTGTCGCCGAGGCTGTTGAGCAGCAGCGAGTAGTCGCTCAGGCCGAGCGCGCGGAAGGCGTCGTCGGCCAGGATGATCAGCTCGGCGTCCAGCGCCGGGTCCTCGGCGCCGATGGCCTCCGCGCCGACCTGCGAGAACTGGCGGTAGCGGCCCTTCTGGGCGCGCTCGTAGCGGTAGTAGGAGCCGGAGTACCAGAGCTTCACCGGCAGGTTGCCCTGCTTGTGCAGGTTGGCCTGGAGCGCGGCGCGCAGCACGGAGGCGGTGCCCTCGGGGCGCAGCGCGAGCTCGTCGCCGCCCTTGGTGGTGAGGGTGTACATCTCCTTGGTGACGATGTCGGTCGACTCGCCGACGCCGCGGGAGAACAGCTTGACGTCCTCGAAGACCGGGGTCTCGATGTACCCGTAGCCGGCCCGGCGGGCGGGGGCGGCGATCGCCTCGCGGATCGCCAGGAAGGTGGCCGAGCTGGGCGGCAGCAGGTCGTAGGTGCCCTTGGGGGCGGTGAAGGTGCTCAACTTCTCTTCCGTCACATTCCTCGTCGCGGGAAAGCCGGGGCGCCGGCCGCCCCCGCTGCCTGCCGGAGGTAGGGGTTGGTGGCGCGCTCGCGGCCGATGGTGGTCTGTCCGCCGTGGCCGGAGAGGACCACGGTGGCGTCGTCGAGGGGCAGGCACACCCGGGCCAGCGAGCGCATGATCGCGGCGCTGTCCCCGCCCGGGAGGTCGGTTCGCCCTATGGAGCCGGCGAAGAGCAGGTCGCCCGAGAAGAGCACCGGGGGAAGGTCCTCGGCGCCGGGCGTCCGGAACGTCACCGACCCCCCGGTATGGCCGGGGGCGTGGTCGACGGTGAGGGACAGACCGGCCAGTTCCAGCACGCTTCCGTCGGTGAGCTCGCGCACGTCGTCGGGCTCGCCGACGGTCAGCTCGCCCATCAGCTGGGTGCCCAGGGAGCGGCCGAGCGCCTTCTCCGGGTCGCTCATCATGTAGCGGTCCGCGGGGTGGATCCAGGCCGGGACGCCCTTGGCGCCGCAGACCGGGACCACGGAGGCGACGTGGTCGATGTGGCCGTGGGTGAGCAGCACCGCGACCGGCTTGAGCCGGTGCTCGCGGACCATTTCCTCGACGCCGGCGGCGGCCTGGTGGCCCGGGTCGACGATGACGCACTCCTCGCCCGCCGCCGGCGCGACCAGGTAGCAGTTGGTGCCCCAGGCTCCAGCGGGGAATCCGGCGATGAACACGCGCGTCCTTCGGTGTCGGTCTTCGGGTCTTCGGCGGCGGTCGCGGTGGCGGCCTCGACCGCGGCTACGAACTGTGATGTAGGGGCAGCCTACCGGCGGTGCGGGTCCGGTTGCGAACCAGATGAGCGTGACAGGTTCACTTCGAGCTGAACGGTTCACCCCGTTCTTACGGTCGCGGTCCCTACACTTGGCCGCCGATGGGTGCGATGATCCGCATCGGCGTCGCACACAGACGAAGCCCCCACATCCGCGATCAGCACATCCGTAGGAGACAGAGCCGGTGGTCAGCAGCGAACAGCGGCGGCGGCAGCTCGCCCGGGAGAAGTACGAGCGCCAGATGGAGCGCCGGATCGCCGCGGAGTCCGCCCGCAAGCGGCGCAACACGATCCTCGGCGCCGCGCTCGCCGTGGTCGTGCTCGCCGGTGGCGGCACCCTCTTCGCGACCGGCGTCTTCGACTCGGACGACGAGAAGAAGGACACCCCGGCCGCGCAGGCCGCGCCGACCCCGACCGAGCCCAGCGTTCCGACCCGCACGCCGGTCGAGGGCTGCGGCGAGGCCGCGCCGGGCACCCCGAACGGCAAGCAGTGGCAGGACGAGCCGGCGATGACCGTCGACACCAAGGCCACCTACACCGTGGCGATGGACACCAACTGCGGCAAGGTGACGCTGTCGCTGGACGCCGCCAAGGCGCCGCACACGGTGAACTCCTTCGCCTTCCTGGCCGGCGAGCAGTACTTCGACCACACCAAGTGCCACCGCCTCACCACCGGCGGCATCTTCGTGCTGCAGTGCGGCGACCCGACCGCCAGCTCCAGCGTCCCGGGCGGCACCGGCGGCCCCGGTTACAAGTTCGCCGACGAGAACCTGACCGGCGCGACCTACCCGGCCGGCACCGTGGCGATGGCCAACTCCGGCCCGGGCACCAACGGCAGCCAGTTCTTCCTGGTCTACAAGGACACCGAGCTGCCGCCGAACTACACCCCGTTCGGCAAGGTCACCGGCGGCCTGGACGTGCTCCAGAAGATCGCCGCCGCGGGCACCCTGGAGGGCGGCACGGACGGCCACCCGATGGCCGACGTCACCCTCAACGCGGTGACCGCCGCCAAGGGTTGACCCGTACCGGGGCCGTCCTGAAGCGCCCGCGCGGCGCTCCGGGGCGGCCCCGGCCCGAAATCGCCCGGCCCGGATGCGGACAGCACCGGTCCTGGTCGCCTATGTTGGCGTTGTGTAGGGTGCCCAGACCCGCCGGCCGTCACCCTCGGCAGCAGGACACGGCGGACGGGGACGGCGGACCCATCGGTCCGCCGCACATCAACTGTGGACGACGAACGCGTACCGCCCCGGCGCGGGCGCGACGTCATGTGGAGGACGCGCTATGAGCAGCGACCCGTGGGGCCGTGTGGACGAGCAGGGCACGGTCTACGTCAGGACGGCCGACGGCGAACGCGTCGTGGGTTCCTGGCAGGCCGGCTCGCCCGAGGAGGCGCTCGCCTACTTCGAGCGCAAGTACCAGGGCATCGAGGTGGAGATCGGCCTGCTGGAGAAGCGGGTGCGCACCACCGACCTGGCCGCGAAGGACGCCCAGGCCGCCCTGGAGCACCTGCGCGAGCAGGTCACCGAGGGGCACGCGGTGGGCGACCTGGCGGCGCTGGCCCAACGGCTGGACGCGCTCGCCGGCGACATCGAGAGCCGTCGCGAGGAGCGCAAGGCGGCCCGGGCCAAGGCCCAGGACGAGACCCGTTCCGCCAAGGAGGCGCTGGTCGCCGAGGCCGAGCAGCTCGCCGAGTCCACCCAGTGGCGGGAGGCCGGCGACCGGCTGCGCGCGCTGGTGGACACCTGGAAGGGCCTGCCCCGTCTGGACCGCAAGAGCGACGACGAGCTGTGGCACCGCTTCTCGCACGCCCGCTCGGTCTTCTCCAAGCACCGCAAGTCGCACTTCGCGGCGCTGGACGCCGAGCGCGAGCAGGCCCGGCTCACCAAGGAGCAGCTGGTCTCCGAGGCCGAGGCGCTCTCCTCGTCGACCGAGTGGGGCGACACCGCGGCCCGCTACCGCGACCTGATGGCGCGCTGGAAGGCCGCCGGCCGCGCCCAGCGCGACGTCGAGGACGAGCTGTGGGCGCGGTTCCGCGGCGCCCAGGACGTCTTCTTCCAGGCGCGCTCCGCGGTGTTCAGCGAGCGCGACGCCGAGCAGGTCGGCAACCAGAAGCTCAAGGAGGCCCTGGCGGCCGAGGCCGAGGCGATCCTGCCGATCACCGACCTGAAGGCCGCCAAGGCGGCGCTGCGCGAGGTGAACGAGCGCTGGGAGGCGATCGGCCACGTTCCGCGCGACGTCCGCCCGAAGCTGGACGGCCGGCTGAACGCGGTCGAGCGGGCCATCCGCGAGGCCGAGGACAGCGAGTGGAAGCGCTCCAACCCGGAGGCCAAGGCCCGCGCGGCCGGCATGGTCGGCCTGTTCCAGGCCAAGGCGGACAAGCTCCGCGCCGACCTGGACAAGGCCCGCGCGGCCGGCAACGCCGGCAAGGCGGCCAAGCTGGAGTCCGAGCTGGCCGGCGTCCAGGAGCTGCTGGACCAGGCGCACCGCGGCCAGGAGGAGTTCAGCGGCTGATCCGGCCGCCGACGGCTTTTCCGAGGGCCCCCGGGGATCGCTCCCC
>NZ_BAAAKJ010000029.1:33017-35642 GCF_039527695.1 Kitasatospora putterlickiae | reverse complement strand
TGTGCGCGGAGCGGGCCGCGCTACTTGCGGGCCGAGGTGACCCGGTAGACGTCGTAGACGCCCTCGACGCCGCGGACCGCCTTGAGGACGTGGCCCAGGTGCTTGGGGTCGCCCATCTCGAAGGTGAAGCGGCTCATCGCCACCCGGTCGCGGGAGGTCTGCACCGCCGCCGACAGGATGTTGACGTGCTGGTCGGACAGCACCCGGGTGACGTCCGAGAGCAGCCGGGAGCGGTCCAGCGCCTCGACCTGGATGGCCACCAGGAAGACCGAGGACTGGGTGGCCGCCCACTCGACCTCGATCATCCGCTCGGGCTGCTGGGTCAGCGCCTCGACGTTGACGCAGTCGGCGCGGTGCACCGAGACGCCGTTGCCGCGGGTGACGAAGCCGACGATGGCGTCGCCCGGCACCGGGGTGCAGCAGCGCGACAGCTTCACCCAGACGTCCTCGACGCCCTTGACGATCACCCCCGGATCGCCCTTGGCCCGGCGGCGCACCGCGCGCCGGTTGTCGTGGGTCGGGGTGGCCGTCTCGGCGAGGTCCTCGGTGGCGCCCTCCTCGCCGCCCAGCGCCTGCACCAGCTTCTGGACGATGTTCTGCGCGGTGACGTGGCCCTCGCCGATCGCCGCGTACAGCGAGGAGATGTCCGGGTAGCGCATCTCGTGGGCGAGGGTGACCAGCGAGTCGCCGGTGAGGATCCGCTGGATCGGCAGGCCCTGCTTGCGCATCGCGCGGGCGATGGCCTCCTTGCCCTGCTCGATCGCCTCCTCGCGGCGCTCCTTGGAGAACCAGGCGCGGATCTTGTTGCGGGCGCGCGGGGACTTGACGAAGCCCAGCCAGTCGCGGGACGGTCCGGCGTTCTCCGCCTTGGAGGTGAAGACCTCGACGGCGTCGCCGTTCTCCAGGGTCGACTCCAGCGGCACCAGCCGCCCGTTCACCCGGGCCCCGATGGTGCGGTAGCCGACCTCGGTGTGCACCGCGAACGCGAAGTCCACCGGGGTGGCCCCGGCCGGGAGGGCTATGACGTCGCCCTTGGGGGTGAAGACGAAGACCTCGTTGCTGGCCAGGTCGAAGCGGAGCGACTCCAGGAACTCGCTGGGGTCGGCGGTCTCCTTCTGCCAGTCCAGCAGCTGCCGCAGCCAGGCCATCTCGTTGACGGCGCCGGCCTTGTCGTCCTTGCGGGTCTGGGTCGGGGTGTCGGTGCGCACCTTGGAGGCCCCGGCCACCGCGCGCTGCTTGTACTTCCAGTGCGCGGCGATGCCGTACTCGGCGCGCCGGTGCATGTCGAAGGTGCGGATCTGCAGCTCGACGGGCTTGCCCCCGGGACCGATCACCGTGGTGTGCAGCGACTGGTACATGTTGAACTTGGGCATCGCGATGTAGTCCTTGAACCGCCCCGGCACCGGGTTCCACCGCGCGTGGATGGTGCCCAGCGCCGCGTAGCAGTCGCGGACGGTGTCGACCAGGACCCGGATGCCCACCAGGTCGTAGATCTCGGCGAAGTCCCGGCCCCGGACGATCATCTTCTGGTAGACCGAGTAGTAGTGCTTCGGCCGGCCGGTGACGGAGGCGGTGATCCGGGCGCCGCGCAGGTCGCCCTGGACCTGGTCGATGACGGTCGCCAGGTACTCGTCCCGCTTGGGGGCGCGCTCGGCGACCAGCCGGACGATCTCGTCGTACATCTTGGGGTAGAGGATCGCGAAGGCGAGGTCCTCCAGCTCCCACTTGATGGTGTTCATGCCCAGCCGGTGCGCCAGCGGAGCGTAGATCTCCAGCGTCTCGCGGGCCTTCTTCTCCTGCTTCTCCCGCTTGAGGTAGCGCATGGTGCGCATGTTGTGCAGGCGGTCGGCCAGCTTGATCACCAGGACCCGGGGGTCCTTGGCCATCGCGACGACCATCTTGCGGACCGTCTCGGCCTGCGCGGCCTCGCCGAACTTGACCCGGTCCAGCTTGGTGACGCCGTCCACCAGCAGGGCCACCGAGTCGCCGAAGTCCTTGCGCAGGGTCTCCAGGCCGTAGTCGGTGTCCTCGACGGTGTCGTGCAGCAGCCCGGCCATCAGCGTCGGGGCGTCCATGCCCAGCTCGGCCAGGATGGTCGCGACCGCCAGCGGGTGGGTGATGTACGGGTCGCCGCTCTTGCGCTTCTGCCCGCGGTGCCACTTCTCGGCGACCGCGTACGCCTTCTCGATGTCGCGCAGCAGCGCCGGGTCGGCCTTGGGGTCGTTGGCCCGGATGGAGCGGAAGAGCGGCTCCAGGACGGGGTTGAGCACGCTGGAGCGCTGGCCGCCGAGGCGGGCCAGGCGGGCCCGCATGCCACCGCCGCCGGTGGGGCCCCGGCCGGCCGGGGCGGACGGGCGGGACGGGGTCGGCGCCGGACGTGCCGGGGTGGCCCCCGAGGGCGTGGGCCGGTTCTCGGGGGCGGCCGCAGCCGCCGTGGGCACAACCTCGTCGGGCAAGGACACTCCTCAGGGCACTCGGCCTGCCCCCCGCGGGCGCCGTGCGGCTCGGGCCGCGGCTCGCGCAACCGGGAGGGGATGAATCTTCATGGTACCGAGCCTGGCGCCTGGACGTTCGGTCGGCCGGGCCCGCACACGCGGCGGACACACGCCCGACACAACAGCGGGC
>NZ_BAAAKJ010000029.1:29232-33002 GCF_039527695.1 Kitasatospora putterlickiae | reverse complement strand
TGTTCCGGCCGCCGCCCGCCAGGGTCGTGCGTACTCAGACCGTGACCAGCGTCTCCAAGGGAGCGCCGCCCAGGTGCGGGGTCAGCCGCTCGCGGCCGTCGAGGAAGCCCAGCTCCATCAGCACGACCACGCCGGCCAGCTCCGCGCCGGCCTCCTTGACCAGGTCCAGCGAGGCCCCGATGGTCCCGCCGGTGGCGAGCACGTCGTCCACCACCAGCACCCGCTCACCGGGCGCGAAGGCGTCGCACTGCACCTCCAGCGTCGCCGAGCCGTACTCCAGCTCGTACGAGCGGCGGAACACCTCGCCGGGCAGCTTGCCCTCCTTGCGGATCGGCACGAAGCCGACCCCGGCCGCGAAGGCCGCCGGGGCGGCCAGCACGAAGCCGCGCGCCTCCAGGCCGACCACCTTGGTGGCCCCGAGCTCCGCGGCCCGGTCCGCCAGTGCCCGGGTGAGCGCGGCGAAGGCCTCGGCGTCGGCGAGCAGCGGCGCGATGTCCTTGAACAGCACGCCCGGCTTCGGGTAGTCCTGGACGTCCCGGATCCGGCTGGTGAGCAGCTCGGCCAGTGCGTTGTCGGCGGTGGTCACGAAGGGTCCTTAGGGTCGGCGGGGGTCAGCGCTTGGTGGACGGACGGCCCTTGGCACGCGCGGTGCCGGCCGTCCGGCCACGCTGACCGACCATACCCGCGGGCAGGTCCTCGTCGGCGATCTCCTCCGCCTCGCCGGCCTCCTTGGCCGCGGCGGCCTTGGCGTCGGCGGCACGGCGCTGGGCGACCCGCTTGGCCAGGGCCTTCATGTCCGGCGCCTCCTCCTTCAGCTGCGCGAGCAGCGGGGTGGCGACGCAGATCGAGGAGTAGGCACCGGCGGCGAGGCCGATGAACAGCGCCAGCGAGATGTCGTTCAGGGTGCCGGCGCCGAGCAGACCGCCACCGATGAACAGCAGCGCCGCCACCGGGAGCAGGGCGACCACGGTGGTGTTGAGCGAGCGGACCAGGGTCTGGTTGAGGCCCGCGTTGGCCGCCTCGCTGTAGGTGAGCTTGTTCTGCTTGGTGAGGTCCTTGGTGTTCTCCTTCACGGTGTCGAAGACGACGACCGTGTCGTAGAGGGAGTAACCGAGGATGGTCAGGAAGCCGATCACCGTACCGGGGGTGACCTCGAAGCCCACCAGGGCGTAGACGCCGATGGTGATCAGGAGGTCGTGGATGAGGGCGACCAGGGCGGCCACCGCCATCCGCCACTCGAAGGCGATCGCCAGATAGATCGTCACCAGGATCATGAAGATGACCAGACCGGTGAGCGCCTTGTTGGAGATCTGTTCACCCCAGCTGGGGCCGATCACCTGGGCCTCGATCTCGCCGACCGGGACACCGAGCTCCTGCGAGAGCTTGCCGGTGAACTCCGCGGAGGTGGTCTTGTCCTCCGAGGAGACCTGGATGCGGACCTTGCCGCTGTCGGTCGACTGCACCAGCGGGTGCGAGGAGACGATCTTGTCGACCGCCTCCTGGGCCTGCGAGATCGAGAGCCCCGGCTTGGTCACGGTGTAGACCGAGCCGCCCTTGAACTCGATGCCCAGGTGCAGGCCCATCGCCAGGCCGATCCCGGCGACCAGGACGATCACCGCGGAGATGCTGTACCAGAGCTTGCGGCGGCCGACGAAGTCGAAGCTGACCTCGCCCTGGTAGAGCCTGTGGCCCAGATTGGAGAAGCGCGACACGGTGTCAGGCCCCCTTCACGGCGGCGGAGGACGAGGGGGTGCGACGGCGGGTGCTGCGCAGCGGCGGGCGGGCGCCCAGCCGCTTCGGGTCCAGGCCGGACCACGGGTTGCCCTCGGAGAAGAACTTCCGGCGGGCCAGCAGCGTGATCAGCGGCTTGGTGAACAGGAAGATGACGACGACGTCGAGCGCCGTGGTCAGGCCCAGCGTGAACGCGAAGCCCTGGACCTTGCCGACCGAGACCAGGTAGAGCACGGCGGCGCAGAGGAAGGACACGAAGTCCGAGACCAGGATGGTGCGCCGGGCCCGCGGCCAGGCCCGCTGGACGGCCGGGCGCAGCGGAGCGCCCTCGCGGACCTCGTCGCGGATGCGCTCGAAGTACACGATGAAGGAGTCCGCGGTGATGCCGATCGCGACGATGGCGCCGCAGACGGCCGGCAGGTTCAGCGCGAAGCCGATGCCGGCGCCGAGCAGGCTCATGATCGAGTAGGTCAGCGCCGCCGAGACGAGCAGACCGGCGATCGAGACCAGGCCCAGGCCCCGGTAGTAGACCAGCGAGTAGGCGACCACCAGGATCATGCCGATCAGGCCGGCGACCAGACCGGCCTTCAGCTGGTCACCGCCGAGCTGCGGGGAGACGGTGGTGACGTCGCTGGTGGTGAACTCCAGCGGCAGGGCGCCGAAGCTCAGCACGTTCGCGAGGTTCTGCGCCTCGGTCTGCTTGAAGTTGCCGGAGATCACGGCCGAGCCGCCGGGGATGGCGCTCTTCACGTACGGGTGGGAGACGACCTTGCCGTCCAGCACGATGGCGAACTGGTTGCCCGGCTCGGGCTGGGTGGCCAGCTGGCCGGTGACGGCGGTGAAGGCGTCGGTGCCCTTGTTGTTGAACTGCAGCTGGACCTGCCAGCCGCCGCCCTGCTGGGTGTCGATGGTGGCCTGCGCCTTGGAGACGTCCGCACCGAAGACCGCGACCGGGCCGAGGGCGAGCTTGTAGTAGATGCCGCCCTCGTCCTTCTGGGTGCAGGCGACGGTCGGCGCGCCCTCGGCGGTCTGGTAGTTCTTGTTCTGCTCCGGCTTGGAGCAGTCCAGCGCGGCGAACTGCGCGGCCAGCTCCGGCGGGACGCTGCCCTGGGTCATCGCCGCGGAGAGGTCCTGCGGGGTCGCGGCCGGGTCGGTCGCGGCGGGGGTCGGGGCGCCGGTGTCGGCGGCGGCGCTCGGCGTGCCGGTGGCGGCGGCACCAGTGGCGGCGGGCGTGGTCGGGTTGTCGGCCGCGAGGGCCTCACCGGCCGGACGGCCCTGCTTGGTGGCGCTCGCGCTCGGGGTGCCGGTCGCGGCGGCGGCGCTCGGCGTGCCGGTGGCGGCCGGGGTCCCGCTCGGGGTGCCGGACGNNNGCGCTCGGGGTGCCGGTGGCGCCCGCCGACGGGGTCTCGGTCGGCGCGGGGGCCTGGAGGCCGCTCGGGGCGAGGGCGAGGACCGGGCGGAAGTACAGCTTCGCGGTGGTGCCGACCTGGTCGACCGCGCTCTGCTTGTCACCGCCCTTGGGGATGTTCACGATGATGTTGCGGTCGCCCTGGGTCTGGACCTCCGCCTCGGAGACACCCATCCCGTTGACGCGCTGCTCGATGATCCCGGTGGCGATGTCCATGTTGGACCTGTTGATCGCCTTGGGGTCGGTCGACTTCGCGCTCAGGGTGATGCTGGTGCCGCCGGCGAGGTCGATCCCGAGGCGGGGCTTGGTGTTGCCCGTCCCGAACATGAGGGCGACCAGTCCGACGGTGACGACCAGGATGAGGGCCAGCGCCCGCCCTGGGTAACCGTCGCGCGGGCGCGACTTGGGTGTTGCCACCTTGCTCGTTTCTCCCTGTCCATGCCACTTCCCCCCACCGACCCCCGCCCGGCGCGAGGCTGGGCGGGGGGTGGCGGACTGCGGCCCTGAGTCCTGTGGGCTCGCGGCACAACGCCGCGCGGACGGGCGGGTGCCCGGCCGTACTACTTGCTCGCGGGAGCCCCGCCCTCGGCCTTCGCCTCACCGGTGGCGGCGTCGTCCTTGCTGAACGACA
>NZ_BAAAKJ010000029.1:0-29197 GCF_039527695.1 Kitasatospora putterlickiae | reverse complement strand
CGACGGCGGCTGCGCGTCGGCCGACGCGGCCTCGACCTCGGCGTCCTCGTCCGCGGCGTCGACCCCCTCGGCCTCGTCCTGACGACCGTTGATGATCGCGTCGTACTCGGCGGGCTCCAGGACCGCGGCGATCGCGCTCTTGGTGAAGTGGGTGACCACGCCCGGCGCGATCTCCAGCTCGACGGTCTCGTCGTTGATCGACTTCACCTTCGCGTACAGGCCACCGATGGTCCGGACGCCCGCACCCGGCTCCAGCGCCGTCTGCATCTGCTGCATCGCCTGCTGGCGCTTCTTCTGCGCCCGGAACATGAGCACGATTGCGAGGATCGGGAGGAGAAGGATGATGAGGTTCACTGCAGCCAGGGTCCTTTACGGGCCGCCGGCCGGCGGCCTGTGTGGTAATGGGTCGTCCCGTCGGGTGAGAGGGGCGGTCCGGCGGAGTCTAGGGGACCCCGAACTGATCGGACAACGCCAAGCATCGCATCCTGCCGCCGAAAGTGGCGACCCTCCGCCTGCACTGTTTCCCCGGACCTCGTCCCCGGCTTCCACGGGCGCCCCGGCGGCGGGCCCGCATGGTCCGCACACGCTCCGCCCTCACCCGTTCGGCCCAGCGTGACGGCGCGTCGTCAGCCGCGCTCCCCGGCGGCCTCCCCGTCCGGGGCGAAAAGGCCCTGCTGGGCGGGCGCGGCGCCGCGTCCGGGCTGGGCCGGAGGAGTGAGTCCCAGGTGCGCCCAGGCCGCGGCGGTGGCGATCCGCCCGCGCGGCGTACGGGCCAGCAGCCCCTCGCGGACCAGGAACGGCTCGGCGACCTCCTCGACCGTCTCGGCCTCCTCCCCCACCGCGACCGCCAGGGTCGACAGGCCGACCGGGCCCCCGCCGAACAGCCGCAGCAGCGCGTCCAGCACCGCCCGGTCCAGCCGGTCCAGACCACGGGCGTCCACCTCGTAGACGTCCAGCGCCTGGCCCGCGATCGCGGAGGTGACCACGCCGTCGTGCCGCACCTGCGCGTAGTCGCGGACCCGGCGCAGCAGCCGGTTGGCGATCCGCGGCGTGCCCCGGGAGCGGCCGGCGATCTCGGCGGCGCCGGCCGGGTCTATCTCCACGTCCAGCAGCGCGGCCGAACGGTGCACCACCCGCTCCAGCTCGGCGGGCGCGTAGAACTCCATGTGCCCGGTGAAGCCGAACCGGTCGCGCAGCGGCGGCGGCAGCAGGCCGGCCCGGGTGGTCGCGCCGACCAGGGTGAACGGCGGCAGCTCCAGCGGGATGGCGGTCGCCCCCGGCCCCTTGCCGACGATCACGTCGACCCGGAAGTCCTCCATCGCCATGTAGAGCATCTCCTCGGCGGGCCGGGACATCCGGTGGATCTCGTCGAGGAACAGCACCTCGCCCTCGCCGAGCGAGGAGAGGATCGCCGCGAGGTCGCCCGCGTGCTGGATCGCCGGGCCCGAGGTGATCCGGATCGGGGCGCCCAGCTCGGCCGCGATGATCATCGAAAGGGTCGTCTTGCCGAGCCCGGGCGGGCCGCTGAGCAGCACGTGGTCGGGGGCGGCGCCGCGCTGGCGGGCCGCCTGGAGCACCAGCGACAGCTGCTCGCGCACCCGCTCCTGGCCGATGAACTCGTCCAGCTGCCGGGGGCGCAGCGCCGCCTCGACGGCCTGGTCCTCACCGTCGGCGGCGGCGGTCACCAGCCGGTCGGCGGGCTCGGAGTCGTACGGGCTCATCGGAGGCGGCTCCCGGATCGGTGTCGACGGTGTCGACAAAAGGACAGGTCGTCAGATGGCTTCAGCGAGAACGGTTGAGTCCGCGCAGCGCCAGGCGCAGCAGCGCGCCGACGTCGGGCACCGGCTGCGCCTCGGCCTCCGGGGTGACGGCGGCGACCGCCTCGTCCGCCTCGCGGGGCGCGTAACCGAGGCCGACCAGCGCGGAGTGCAGCTGCTCGCTCCACGGCGCCGGCCCGGTGGCGACCGGCTTCTGCGCCGGGACCGCGCCGTGCGGGGCGCCCAGCTTGTCCTTGTACTCCAGCAGCAGCTTGGCGGCCTTGGCCTTGCCGATGCCGGGCACCGCCACCAGCGCCTTCTCGTCGCCGTTCGCCACCGCGAGGCGCAGCGCGTCGGGGCTGTGCACACCGAGGATGGCCTGCGCCAGCTTCGGGCCGACGCCGGGCGCCGCCTGGAGGATCTCGAAGACCCCCCGCTCGTCGTCGTCCGCGAAGCCGAACAGGGTCAGCGAGTCCTCCCGGACCACCAGCGAGGTCGCCAGCCGGGCCGGCTCCCCCAGCCGCAGGCCGGCCAGCGTGTTCGGGGTGCACTGCACGGCCATGCCGACCCCGCCGACCTCGACCACCGCGATACCGCCGGACAGCGCGGCCACGGGTCCTTGCACGAAGGCGATCATCGGGTGGTTCCTTTCAGGCCCTGCGGGGAGGTGGTACGGGCCGCCCGGACCGCGGCCTCCAGGCGGTTGGCGGCGCCGCCGCGCCAGATGTGGCAGATGGCCAGCGCCAGCGCGTCGGCGGCGTCGGCCGGCTTCGGTGGCGCGTCGAGCCGCAGCAGCCGCTGCACCATGGCGGTGACCTGCGCCTTGTCGGCCCGGCCCGAGCCGGTGACGGCGGCCTTGACCTCGCTCGGGGTGTGCAGGGTGACCGGTATGCCGCGCCGGGTCGCGCAGAGCATCGCCACCGCGCTGGCCTGCGCGGTGCCCATCACCGTGCGGACGTTGTGCTGGGCGAAGACCCGCTCGACGGCCACCAGGTCGGGCCGGTGCTCGTCCAGCCAGGCCTCCAGGCCCTGCTCGACCAGCAGCAGCCGCTGCCCGATCTCCGCCTCGGCGGGGGTGCGCACCACGCCGACCCCGGCCATCCGCAGCGGCCGGCCCGGCGCGCCCTCGACCACGCCGACCCCGCACCTGGTCAGCCCCGGGTCGACACCCAGCACCCGCACCACGTCTTCCCGCCCCTCTGTGATTCGCCCACCAGTGACCCGACCTGCGAAGGCTACCCCCCGCCACCGACAGCGCCCCGAACGACACCGGCCCGGCGGTCCTGGGGACCGCCGGGCCGGGAGGGGGCACGATCACTCGGCGTCGAGCTGCGCACCGACCTCGTCGCTGATGTCGAAGTTGGCGAAGACGTTCTGCACGTCGTCGCTGTCCTCCAGGGCGTCGATCAGCTTCAGGATCTTGCGGGCGCCGTCGACGTCCAGCTCGACCTGCATGCTCGGCAGGAAGTTGGCCTCGGCCGAGTCGTAGTCGACGCCGGCGTCCACCAGGGCGGTGCGGACCGCGACCATCTTGGAGGCCTCGGAGACGATCTCGAACGAGTCGCCGAGGTCGTTGATCTCCTCGGGCTCCTGGTCCAGGACGACCTCGAAGAGCTTGTCCTCGTCCACGCCGTCCGCCTTGGGGACGATGACGACGCCCTTGCGGGTGAACAGGTAGGACACCGAGCCCGGGTCGGCCATCGAGCCGCCGTTGCGGGTCATCGCCACGCGCACGTCGGAGGCGGCGCGGTTGCGGTTGTCGGTGAGGCACTCGATGAGCACCGCGACGCCGTTCGGGCCGTAGCCCTCGTACATGATCGTCTGGTAGTCGGCCCCGCCGGCCTCCAGGCCGCCACCGCGCTTGACCGCGCGGTTGATGTTGTCGATCGGGACCGAGCTCTTCTTGGCCTTCTGGATGGCGTCGTAGAGCGTCGGGTTGCCGGCCGGGTCGGGGCCGCCGGTGCGCGCCGCCACCTCGATGTTCTTGATCATCTTGGCGAAGAGCTTGCCGCGCTTGGCGTCGATCACGGCCTTCTTGTGCTTGGTGGTAGCCCACTTAGAGTGGCCGGACATCGCCAGCTCCTTTACGTCGCCAAAGGGAAATGAACAGATGAGATCTTACCGGTGCGGCAGCCGCCCGACCGCACACGGTCACACGGCGGCGAGGTGCTCCTCGGCCATCCGCACGAAGTAGGCGTGCACCCGGTGGTCGCCGGTGAGCTCGGGGTGGAACGAGGTGGCCAGCAGGTTGCCCTGGCGGACCGCCACGATCCGGCTGTCCGGGCCGTCGGCGGCGGGCAGCTCGGCCAGCACCTCGACGCCCGCGCCGACCGACTCCACCCAGGGGGCGCGGATGAACACGCCGTGCACCGGGGCGTCGTCCAGGCCCTGGAAGGCGACGCCGGACTCGAAGGACTCGTTCTGGCGGCCGAAGGCGTTGCGGCGCACCGTCATGTCGATGCCGCCCACCGTCTCCTGGTCCTCGCGGCCGTCCAGGATCTTGTCCGCCAGCATGATCATGCCGGCGCAGGTCCCGTACACCGGCATGCCGGCGGCGACCCGCTCGCGCAGCGGGTGCATCACGCCGAACAGCAGCGCCAGCTTGGACATCGTGGTGGACTCCCCGCCGGGGATCACCAGTGCGTCGACCTCGGCCAGCTCCTCCGGGCGGCGGACCGGGCGGGCCAGCGCGTCGGCCTCGGCCAGCGCGATCAGGTGCTCGCGGACGTCACCCTGAAGGGCGAGGACGCCGATGACTGGAGTGGACACTTCTCGTACCTCTTGACTCTCGAACGGACGACGCACGGCGGCCCGCCGCGCCGATGATCTCACCGCGCGGCGGGCCGTCCAAGGCGCATTACCAGCCGCGGTTGGCGTACCGCTCGCTCTCCGGCAGGGTGTCGCAGTTGATGCCGACCATGGCCTCGCCCAGGTTGCGGGAGGCGTCGGCGATGATCTTCGGGTCGTCGAAGAAGGTGGTGGCCTTGACGATCGCGGCGGCACGCTTGGCCGGGTCGCCCGACTTGAAGATGCCCGAGCCGACGAAGACGCCCTCGGCACCCAGCTGGCGCATCAGCGCGGCGTCGGCCGGGGTGGCCACGCCACCGGCGGAGAACAGCACGACCGGCAGCTTGCCGAGCTCGGCGACCTCCTTGACCAGCTCGTACGGGGCGCGCAGCTCCTTGGCGGCGGCGAACAGCTCGTTGTTGTCGAAGCCGCGCAGCTTGGCGATCTCGTTCTTGATCTGGCGCAGGTGGCGGACCGCCTCGACGACGTTGCCGGTGCCGGCCTCGCCCTTGGAGCGGATCATGGCCGCACCCTCCGCGATGCGGCGCAGCGCCTCGCCCAGGTTGGTGGCACCGCAGACGAAGGGGGTGGTGAAGGCCCACTTGTCGGAGTGGTTGACCTCGTCGGCCGGGGTCAGCACCTCGGACTCGTCGATGTAGTCGACACCCAGCGACTGCAGAACCTGGGCCTCGACGAAGTGGCCGATGCGGGACTTGGCCATGACCGGGATCGAGACCGCCTCGATGATCTCCTCGATCATGTTCGGGTCCGACATGCGCGCCACGCCGCCGTCCTTGCGGATGTCGGCCGGCACCCGCTCCAGGGCCATGACGGCCACAGCGCCGGCGTCCTCGGCGATCTTGGCCTGCTCGGCGTTGACCACGTCCATGATCACACCGCCCTTGAGCTGCTCGGCCATGCCGCGCTTCACCCGGGCGGTGCCGATCTGCGGCTGGTCTGCGGTGGTGGGGGTGGTGGACACGTGAGACCTCACTCGAAGATGAACCAGTGCTATCGCCCTATGGTAGGCGGAAGGAACCGGGCCTCCATGCGCCACCAAGTCCAGCCCGTCCGACGGGTTACGACAAAGAGGCCGTATCCGGGCACGCCGTCACGGCACGTGACCACCCTCACCACGGACCGGCCGCGCTACGCGGGCGCGCCCTCCGGGGTGAGCGCCGACGGCGGCGCGTCGTCCATCTCGAAGGCCATCGGGAACGGCGCCTTGCCCGCCAGCCGGAAGTACCGCACCAGCCGGTGCTCACGCACCGCCCGCGCCGCCCGCACCGCGTCGTTGTGGAACCGCCGCGCCATCGGCACCCGCCGCACCGCCGCCGTCAGGTCCCGCACCGCGTCCTCGCCGCCCGGCTCCGCCACCAGCGCCGCCACCTGCTCCGGCTCCGCGAACACCGCCCGCAGCGCCAGGCTCAACTGGCTCTCCGCCACCTCGCGTTGCTCGTCCTCCGCCTGCCGCGCCGCGTGCGCCGCGTCCAGCAGCAGCAGCGACGCCGCCGGGTCCAGCAGCGAGGACGTCGCCAGTTCCATCGCCACCGACGCCCGGCGGACCAGCTGCGCGTCCAGCGCCGCGCGGGCGGCGTCGATCCGGGCGTGCAGCCGGTCCAGCCTTCCGGCCGTCCAACTCAGGTACATGCCGAACAGCACCACGGCCACGCCGGCCCAGATCCAGGTAGTCACGGGGCGCTACGCTACCGGGTGCCCCCGGTTCACCCCTCTATGGCGGTGTTGCGGTAGGCCTCGCGGTCGATGTCGCGCACGTCCACCGCCAGGTGCAGCCGCTCCCCCGGCACCGGCTTCAACCGCTCCGCCAGCAGCGCCAGCACCCCCTCGGTGAGCGCCGACTTCGCTTCCGGGCTGCGCCCCGGGAAGATCTGGAACTGCACGAACACCTGCGCCTCGGGGCGCTCCCCGAAGGCCACCACGACCTCCGGGTCGGTCGCCCGGAAGATCGTCTTGCAGCCCTCGGGCTCGGCGGCGATGGTCTCCACCGCCAGCCGGTTGATCGCCACGCCCAGCTCACGGCGGTCGAAGGAGCCGGCCAGGCTCGGGGAGTAGTCGACGGAGATCTGCGGCATCGGGGCCTCCAGGTGTCGGGACGAACGCGGGAGCGCGGACGGGAGAACCGTCCGACTCTAACCGCGCCCGGGCGGGTCAGTCCCGGGCCAGCCCGAACCGGCCGCGCCGACCGCTGCGCTCGTCCTCCACCACCGCGGCCTCGCCCGCCGTCACCGTCTCGTAGACGGCCAGGATGTCCGCGCCCACCGTCGACCAGTCGAACCGCCGCACGTGCCGGGACGCCGCCTCGCGCAGCTCCTCCAGCCGCGCCGGGTCCCCCAGCAGCCGCACCGCCGCACGCGCCAGCGCGTCCGCGTCCTCCACCGGGAACAGCTCCCCCGCGTCCCCGCCGTCCAGCACCTGCTTGAACGCGTCCAGGTCGCTGGCCAGCACCGGCGCCCCCGCCGACATCGCCTCGACCAGGATGATCCCGAAGCTCTCGCCCCCGGTGTTCGGCGCCACGTACAGGTCCACGCTGCGCAGCAGCCGGGCCTTGTCCCGGTCGCTCACCATGCCCAGGAACTCCACCCGCGCGCGGACCTCCGGCGCCAGCCCGGCGACGGCCTCCTCCTCGTCGCCCTTGCCCGCCACCAGCAGCCGCACCCCGGGCCGCTCCGCGAGGATCCGCGGCAGCGCCGCCAGCAGCGTCGGCAGCCCCTTGCGCGGCTCGTTGATCCGGCCGATGAAGCCGATCGTCCCCGGCCGCCCCTCGGCCGCCCCGCCGGTCCAGCGCTCGTCCGGCTCCGCCCCCGCGAAGAACCCGACGTCCACGCCGTTGGGGATCACCACCGCGTCGCCGCCCAGGTGCTCCACCAGGGTGCGCCGCGCGTACTCGCTCACCGCGATCCGCGCCCGCATCTTCTCCAGCCCCGGCTGCAGGATCGGCGAGGCCGCGATCATCGCCCGCGAGCGCGGGTTCGAGGTGTGGAAGGTGCCCACCATCGGCCCCGAGGCCGACCACGCCGCCAGCATGGACAGGCTCGGCGACGCCGGCTCGTGCACGTGCAGGATGTCGAACCGGCCCTCGTGCAGCCACCGCCGCACCCGGGCCGCCGACAGGATCCCGAAGCTCAGCCGCGCCACCGAGCCGTTGTACGGCACCGCCACCGCCCGGCCCGCCGACACCACGTACGGCGGCAGCGCCTCGTCGTCCTCGGCCGGCGCCAGCACCGACACCTCGTGGCCCAGGCCGATCAGGTGCTCGGCGAGGTCCCGGATGTGGAACTGCACGCCTCCGGGGACGTCCCAGTCGTACGGGCAGACGATGCCGATCTTCACGGGTCTCCTCGAAATCCTGCGGGCGGTGCGGACAGTGGGGGCGGGAAGGCCGCGGCCTCAGGCCCCCGAGGCCTCGGCCGCCCGCTCCCCGGCGGCGGGCTCCGGGACGGCCCGACGGGCGGCGCCGGCGGCCTGCGGCCCCGTCTCCACCGTGCCACGGGCCGGGAGGTCGGCCAGCCAGAAGCGCTGCAGCATGTGCCAGTCCTCGGGGTGCTCCCGGATCGCCGCCTCCCACACCCCGGCCATCGCCTGCGTCATCGCCCGGGTCTTCTCCGCCCGGTCGCCCTCCGCCGGCACCTCGACCTCCGGGTGCACCCGCGCCCGCATGGTCCGCCCCTCGTACCAGAGCGACACCGGCAGCAGCGCCGCCCCGGTCCGCTGGCACAGCGCGGCCGGACCGGCCGGCATCCGGGTCGCCTCACCGAAGAACGACACCTCGATGCCCGCCTCCGACAGGTCCCGGTCCCCCACCAGGCAGACCAGGCCCCCGGCCCGCAGCCGGCGCGCCAGTGTGCCGACCACGCTCACCGAGCCGCCGGTCAGCGCCAGCACCTCCATGCCCAGGCTCTCCCGGAACGCCACGAACCGGTCGAACAGCCGCTCCGGCTTCAACCGCTCCGCCACCGTCGTGAACGGGTACCCCCGGGTCGCCACCCAGGCGCCCGCCAGGTCCCAGTTCGCCATGTGCGGCAGCGCGGCCACCACGCCTCGCCCGGACTCCAGCGCCTCCCGCACGTGCTCGAAGCCGTCCACCCGGACGTCCCGCAGCACCCGTCCGCGGCCCCACACCGGCAGCCGGAACGACTCCTGCCAGTACCGCATGTACGAGCGCATGCCCGCCCGCGACAGCTCCCGCAGCCGGGCCTCGTCCGCCTCCGGGCACACCCGCAGCAGGTTCGCCTCCAACTGCAGCACCCGCTTGCCGCGCCGCCGCCACGCCGAATCCGCCAGCCGGTCGAACAGCGCCCGCGCGGCCGGCTCGGGCAGGTGCTTGAGCGCCCCCCAGCCCGCCGCGTACGCCGTGTACACCAACCGGTCCACCATTCGGTCCTCCACCGCGGGACCGCCCCCTCTCAGTTCCCGGCCGCCACGCGGTCCGCCTCGAACGCCTCACGGCGCACCGTCAGCATCCGCTGGAACACCGTCACCAGACTGCCGGCCGCCACCAGCCACAGCGCCACCGGCAGCAGCCACTCCACGTACGGCACGCCGAACGTCTGCAGGCCCGCCACACCGGCCGCCACCAGGCTGATCACCAGCCGCTCGGCCCGCTCCACCAGCCCCGACACGTCGCACGGCAGCCCCTGGCTCTCGGCCCGCGCCTTGGTGTACGACACCACCAGCCCGCTCGCCAGGCAGAACACCGCCACCGCGCACAGCAGGTTGTTGTCGCCCTTGCCCGCGTACCACATGGCGATACCGCCGAAGATCGCCGCGTCCGCGACCCGGTCCAGCGTCGAGTCCAGGAACGCCCCCCACTTCGAGGTCCGACCCAGCTGGCGCGCCATGTTCCCGTCCACCAGGTCCGAGAAGATGAACAGCGTGATCGTGATGGTGCCCCAGAAGAACTCCCCACGCGGGAAGAACACCAGCGCACCCGCCACCGAACCGGCCGTACCGACCAGCGTCACGGTGTCCGGACTCACACCCAGACGGATGAGGAACGCGGCGAACGGGGTCAGGACACGTGTGAAGAAGGCACGCGCGTATTTGTTGAGCATGGCCTTCCCGACCGCTCCGATCTCCCTGGTACCCGCCTGCGGCCAGAGTGCGCGGCAGACGACCGGGCGGATCAGCCCACCCGGCGCACCCATGGTAGCCACGCCCGCCGACCTCCCCCGCCCACCCGCCACCCCCGCATGCCGTCGCGCGCCCCCGGAAGCCTCCGCCCCTAGACTTTCACCGACAGCCTCGGCGCGACGGGAGGAGACCCCGATGCCCGACCGCAGCACCGCCAGAGCCGGCCAGGCCCCCGCCGTCGCCGGACCGGGCGACCTGCGCAACGTCGTCCTCATCGGCTGCGCCGGCGTGGGCAAGACAACGCTCGCCGAGTCCCTCGCCCACGCCGCCGGCGCCGTCGGCCGCCCCGGCAAGGTCGCCGACGGCACCACCGTCTCCGACCACGAACCCATCGAGCACCAGCAGCAGCGCTCCGTCCAGCTCTCCGTGCTCCCCCTCGAATGGCGCGGCACCAAGATCAACCTGATCGACCCGCCCGGCCACCCCGACTTCGCCGCCGACCTGCGCGCCGCCCTCCACGCCGCCGACGCCGCCGTCTTCGTCGTCTCCGCCACCGATCCGGTCACCGCCCCCACCCGCGCCCTGTGGCGCGAGTGCGCCGCCGAGAACATCCCCCGCGCCATCGCCGTCGCCAAACTCGACATCGCCCGCGGCAGCCTCGACGACATCCTCACCGCCTGCCACGACGCCTTCGGCCTCGGCCCCGACACCCTGCGCCCGCTCTTCCTGCCCGTCCACCACGACGGTCGCCCCGACGGCAGCGTCGACCTCCTCACCGGCCACACCTACGGCCAGGCCGACCCCCTGCCCGACACCGCCCCCGCCCGCGAAAGCCTCGTCGAGGCCATCGCCGGCCAGGACGACACCCTGATGGAGCAGTACCTCACCGGCGACACCCCCGACACCGACTCCCTCGAAGCCGGCATGCGCCGCGAGGTCCTCGCCTGCGCCCTCCACCCCGCCGTGCCCACCAGCGAGCACGGCCTCGGCGCCACCGAACTCCTCGACCTCATCACCACCACCTTCCCGACCCCCGCCGAACGCACCCGCCCCGCCCCCGACTGCGACCCCGACGGCCCCCTCGCCGCCCAGGTCGTCCGCGTCACCGGCGACGCCTACGTCGGCCGCGTCAGCCTGCTGCGCCTCTACGCCGGCACCCTGCGCCCCGACACCCGCATCCGCCTCACCGGCCCCGGGCACCCCGCCGACCAGGACGCCGAGGAACGCGTCACCGGCCTCACCAGCCCCTTCGGCAAACTCCAGCGGCCCGTCCCGCACGCCGTCGCCGGCGACCTCGTCTGCGCCGCCAAACTCACCACCGCCCGCGCCGGCGACACCGTCCAGGAACCCGGCCACAGCGCCGAACTCGACACCTGGACCCTCCCCGAACCCCTGCTCCCCGTCGCCGTCGAAGCCCACAGCAAGGCCGACGACGACAAGCTCTCCCAGGCCCTCTCCCGGCTCGCCGCCGAGGACCCCGCGCTACGCCTCGAACAGAACCCCGACACCCACCAGCTCGTCCTCTGGTGCACCGGCGAGGCCCACGCCGAGGCCGTCCTCGAACGGCTCCGCAACCGCCACGGCGTCCACGTCGACACCGTCGAGCACAAGGTCGCCCTGCGCGAGACCTTCGGCACCGCCGCCGCCGGCCACGGCCGCCTCGTCAAACAGTCCGGCGGCCACGGCCAGTACGCCATCTGCGACCTGGAGGTCGAACCGCTCCCCGCCGGCTCCGGCTTCGAGTTCCAGGAACACGTCGTCGGCGGCGCCGTCCCCAAGCACTTCATCCCCTCCGTCGAGAAGGGCGTGCGCGCCCAACTCGCCAAGGGCGTCGCCACCGGCCACCCGCTCGTCGACATCCGGGTCACCCTCACCGACGGCAAGGCGCACTCCGTCGACTCCTCCGACTCCGCCTTCCAGAACGCCGCCGCCCTCGCCCTGCGCGACGCCGCCGAACACGCCGTCATCCGGCTCCTCGAACCCGTCGCCGCCGTCGGCGTCCTGCTGCCCGACGACTACCTCGGCGCCGTCCTCGGCGACCTCTCCGCCCGCCGCGGCCGCGTCCTCGGCACCGAGACCGGCGGCCCCGGCCTCATCCTGCTGCGCGCCGAGGTCCCCGAACTCGAACTCGCCCGCTACGCCGTCGACCTGCGCTCCCTCACCCACGGCACCGCCGAGTTCACCCGCGCCCACCTGCGCCACGAGCCCATGCCCGCCGCCCTCGCCGCCCGCTTCACCGACCGGGACGGGTAGGAGACACGGGTAGCAGGCTCAGCGGCGCGGCAGCGCACAGGCCGGCGTGCCGCCCGGCATCCGGTGCCGGTTGACCGCCACCCAGCGGTACACCAGCGCCGCCACCGGCCGCACCGGCGCCAGCGCCAGCACCCCGCCCAGGTACGCCCACACCCCGCCCGAACGCATCAGCAGCCGCGCCACCGCCTGCGCCCCGCCGTACACCCGGCCCGCCGGCGTCACCCACAGCACCTCGCGCTCCGCGCGCTCCCGGGACACCTCCCCGCGCCCCCCGGCCACCGCGTCCAGCTCCGCCAGGTCCGCGAACTGGAACGGCACCGCCTCCCAACCCCCCGACGCCAGCGTCTGCCGCAGATAGCGCTCCCCCCAGGTCGCGCACGTCGTGCAGAACCCGCAGTCCCCGTCGAACACCAGCACCGGATCCGTCAGCCCACCGCTCGTCATGCCGCCATCGTGCACCATGACGCCCACCGGCCCCCGACCAGGGCGCGTCGAACAGCCGAAACGTGGGCATCATGCCCCACGGGCCCACCGTGGCCCGTTCGTGACGGCACTTCAGACGATCATGCCCGCGGTGGTGCCCCGGCACGGTAACCTGCCGCAGGACAAAGGGGAGGAGGGGACGCCACCGTGACCACACTCGACATGACCCCGGGTGCGCAGATACCCCGGACCGACGCCGGCCCGCAGACCGCCGGCACCCAGGCGATCTCCTCGGTGGCGTACCGCGACATCACGCTGGAGGAGGGCGCCGGCAAACTCGCCGGAACCACCGCCAAGAAGGGCCGCTTCGCCCTCTTCGCGCCCAACTTCGGCGAGGCCTGGAGCAAGGCGCTCATCTCCCGCACCCTCGGCGGCGACCGCAAGCCCCTGGTGCCCTCCTTCGGCCTCGACACCCGCCAGATCGTCGAGCACTGCCTCGCCGCCGAGGAGATCCGCACCACCCGCGACCGGCAGCTGTCCACCGTCTCCGTCGTCACCGGGCTGCTCTGCCTGCCCGGCACACTGGTGTGGCTCGGCGCGTTCCAGCTGCGCGCCTGGCTCAGGCGCGACAACCCCAAGAACGCCGCCGCGTACGGCGCCGTCGTCCTGGCGCTCGTCGTCGGCCTCGCCGCGCTGCTCGCGATCAAGCCCCCGGCCGGCGGCATCCTCGGCCTCTACCTGCGGGTCGTGCTGCTCGCGCCGGTCATCGGCTGGTTCCTGGCCCGGCGCATCGTCGAACGCACCGCCGCCGACCTGCGCGCCCGCTGGCTCTCGCTGGCCGAGGGCAACGCCGTCGCCGCCACCGTCCCGATGGCCGTCCCCCGCGACGACCTCGACAAGAAGGCCGCCGACCTGCGCGCCAAACTCGGCCGGCTGGACTCCGAACAGGAGACCAACGTCCAGCACTACGCCGGCCCCAAGGGCATCCTCGGCGCCGGCCGACGCTGGGGCGAGTGGAAGCTCATCGACACCCTGCGCCCCGCCGAGGGCCAGATCGATTTCCGCCAGTTCCACCCCTGGGACCTCGTCCGCAAGATCTCCGGCCACCTCAAGTCGCTCGGCATCAGCGAGGTCGCCAACAGCGGCATGCCCGGCGTCCGGGTCAAGCAGTGGGTCGTCCTGGAGGTCGGCGAGAGCGCCGACGAGATCAGCCGCCCCGGCAACGCCGACATGGACGGCGACCACATGCGTGACTTCGCCGTCCAGGCCATCGCCGACAAGCAGACCTTCGCCGGCGGCCCCCGGCACTACCTCGCCACACAGTTCATCACCCACGACGGCAAGCTCGTCCTGACCTTCACCGTCACCGTGGTGCTGCTCGCCAACACCCTCAACATCACCGTCGCCGGCTACGCCCTCGGCCCCATCGACGGCTTCTTCGGCGACAAGCCCAAGGACAAGGAGAAGTCCGTCGCCAAGACCTTCCGGTTCTGGGAGGAGCGCACGGTCAAGCTCCGGCTGATCGACAACGACGAGGTCGTCCGGCAGGCCGTCCGCGCCCCCTTCTACCGGATGCCCGGCCTGCTCTCCTGGCTCGGCGGCGGCCTCGGCCTGCCCGAGCCCTTCGGCTTCCGGCACACCTGGGCCGGCCAGCCCTGGGGCACCCGCACCATGGCGGACAACGCGCTCAACGCCTCCCACCCGGTGCTCGCCGCCGTCCACACCGCCACCCTGGAGTTCCTCGCCGAGCACGACCTCGACACCGAGCGCGCCTTCAAGGGCCGCGCGGCCGGCCTCAAGGCCGAGGCCCAGGGCAACCGGCCGTTCAAGGTCGACCAGTACGACGCCTGACCGGACACGACGGAGGGCCCCGACGACCCGCTGGTCGTCGGGGGCCCTCCCCGCTGTGCGGGTCAGCCCCGCGGCCAGGCCTCGGCCAGCATCTTCCGGGTGTCCGCCAGCAGTTGCGGCAGCACCTTGGTGTGGCCGACCACCGGCATGAAGTTGGTGTCCCCGCCCCAGCGCGGCACCACGTGCTGGTGCAGGTGGGCCGCGATGCCGGCACCGGCCGCCGCGCCCTGGTTCATGCCGATGTTGAAGCCGTGCGCGCCGGAGGCCGCGCGCAGCGCCGTCATCGCCTTCTTGGTGAACACCGCCAGCTCGGCCGTCTCCGCCTCGTCCAGCTCGGTGTAGTCCGCCGCGTGCCGGAACGGGACCACCATGAGGTGCCCGCCGTTGTACGGGTACAGGTTGAGCACCGCGTACACGGTGTCGCCGCGCGCGACGACCAGCCCGTCCTCGTCGCTCAGCGCCGGGATCGAGCAGAACGGGCAGCCGTCGTCCGGAGCCGGGCCGGTGGGCTTGTTCTCGCCCTGGATGTAGGCCATCCGATGGGGGGTCCACAGGCGGCGGAAGCCGTCCGGCTCCCCGACGCCCTGCTGCAGTTCCGGCTCAGTCGTCATGCTGATCAGCATATTCGCCCAACCGTGCTTGCAAAGCCGCGCGGGGCGGACTCCTCAAGGAGCCCGCCCCGCGACCCCCGCGAACGCGGGGACGATGTACACATCTGCCACGTCCGGCCGATAGCGTCCGGACCACCCCCGCTAGCGCGGGGAGCAACGTCAAACCTGGATCCGGCGCTCCACCGCGTCCACGATCTCCTGGACGGCCTCGGCCACCGGGACACCGTTCTTCTGCTCGCCGTTGCGGTAGCGGAAGGAGACCGCGCCCGCCTCGACGTCGTCGTTGCCGGCGATCAGCATGAATGGCGTCTTGGCCCGCTGGGCGTTCCTGATCTTCTTCTGCATCCGGTCGTCCGAGGTGTCCACCTCGACCCGGATCCCGCGCTTCCTCAGCTCGGCCGCGACCTCCAGCAGGTACGGCACGTGCTCGTCGGTGATCGGGATGCCGGTCACGGTGACCGGGGCCAGCCACGGCGGCATCGCGCCGGCGTAGTGCTCCAGCAGCACCGCGAAGAAGCGCTCGATCGAGCCGAACAGCGCCCGGTGGATCATGACCGGCCGCTGACGCGAGCCGTCCGCCGCCGTGTACTCCAGGTCGAAGCGCTCGGGGAGGTTGAAGTCCAGCTGGATGGTGGACATCTGCCAGGTACGGCCGATGGCGTCCCGCGCCTGCACCGAGATCTTCGGGCCGTAGAAGGCCGCGCCGCCCGGGTCCGGGACCAGCGGCAGGCCCTGCTTCTCGGCCACGGCGGCGAGGACGGCGGTGGCCTCCTCCCACGCGTCGTCGGTGCCGACGAACTTCTCCGGGTCCTTGGTGGACAGCTCCAGGTAGAAGTCGGTCAGACCGTAGTCGCGCAGCAGGTTGAGCACGAAGGTCAGCGTCGAGTCGAGCTCGTCCGCCATCTGCTCACGGGTGCAGTAGATGTGCGCGTCGTCCTGGGTGAAGCCGCGGGCGCGGGTCAGGCCGTGCACCACGCCGGACTTCTCGTACCGGTACACCGTGCCGAACTCGAACAGGCGCAGCGGCAGCTCACGGTACGAGCGGCCACGCGCGTCGAAGATCAGGTTGTGCATCGGGCAGTTCATCGGCTTGAGGTAGTAGTCCACGCCCTCGTCGAGCTGCATGGGCGGGTACATACCGTCCGCGTACCAGTCCAGGTGGCCGCTCTTCTCGAACAGCTTCCCCTTGGTGGCGTGCGGGGTGTAGACGAACTCGTAGCCCTCCTCCTCGTGCCGGCGGCGCGAGTAGTCCTCCATGGCGCGGCGGATGATGCCGCCCTTGGGGTGGAAGACGGCGAGGCCGGAGCCGATCTCCTCGGGGATGGAGAAGAGGTCGAGCTCGTTGCCGAGCTTGCGGTGGTCGCGCTTGGCGGCCTCCTCCAGGAACTCCAGGTGCGCCTTGAGCTCGTCCTTGCTCGGCCAGGCGGTGCCGTAGAGACGCTGGAGCATGGGGTTCTTCTCGCTGCCGCGCCAGTAGGCGGCGGCCGAGCGCATGATCTTGAACGCCGGGATCATCCGGGTCGACGGCAGGTGCGGGCCACGGCAGAGGTCGCCCCAGCACAGCTCGCCGCTCTTGGCGTCGAGGTTGTCGTAGATGGTGAGCTCGCCGGCGCCGACCTCGACGTCCGCGCCCTCGCCGGCCGTGGCGGCGGAGCCCTTGAGGCCGATCAGCTCCAGCTTGTACGGCTCGCCGGCCAGCTCCTCACGGGCGGCCTCGTCGGTGACCACCCGGCGGGAGAACCTCTGCCCGCGCTTGATGATCTCCTGCATCTTCTTCTCGACGGCCTTGAGGTCATCGGGGTGGAACGGCTTCTCGACGTCGAAGTCGTAGTAGAAGCCGTCCTTGACCGGCGGGCCGATGCCGAGCTTGGCCTCGGGGAAGAGCTGCTGCACGGCCTGGGCCATGACGTGCGCGGTGGAGTGGCGCAGGATGTCGAGGCCGTCCGGGCTGGAGATCACGACCGGCTCGACCTCGTCGCCGTCCTGGAGGGCGTGGGCGAGGTCCTTGAGCTGGCCGCCGACGCGGGCGGCGATGATCGAGCGGTCGTCGGCGAAGAGCTCGGCGGCCGTAGTGCCCGTGGTCACCACGCGCTCTTCCCGATCGGGTTCGCGGTTGATGATTACCCGGACGTCCGTCACCGGTCTCTCCTGACGTGCTGGATTCAGAGGACGCAGCACAGCGCTGCGCCTGACGATGGTACCGAGACCGGTGACCCCACCGTCACCTCCGTACCCTTCCTACTCCCCCCGCCCCTCCCCCAGGGTCTTGAGCAGGCGCTCCCGCTCGGAGTCCTCCAGTCCGCACGGTTCCAGGCCGGTGGGCCGGGTGAGCCGCCGGAAGCCTCCGCGCCGTTCCAGACGGCCACTGAGCCGCACGGGGGTGCCGCTGAGGTGGGCCTCGGCGGCGAGCCGGTAGGCGGGGTCGGGCAGCCGGACCTTGATCTCGTCGACCTCGGCGCCGCCCAGCACCCGCAGCCGGACACCGCCCGGTCCGGCGGGGTCGGCGCGCTTGAGGCGGACGACGAGGCCGACGACGGTGACGGCGACGGCGGGCTCGATGCGCTCCAGCAGTTCGGCGGCCTCGCCGAGCGCGGGCAGGTCGCCGGGGGAGAACTCGACGGCGATCCGCCGGTCGCCGAAGCCGCCGGGGGTGCCGGCGGCGGCCGACCAGGCGACGGTGAACCGCCCTGCGGTGGCGCCGCGCACCAGCTCTTGGACGGATTCGACCAGTTCACGGCTGACTCCGGACTGGACGGCGTTCTCGAAGGCCTCGCCGCCGCCGCTGACCCGCCGGTAGTCGACGGCGTCGCGCAACGCCTCCAGGGCGCGGACCAGAGTGGTGACCGCCGCCCGGCCCTCGGGGGCGGGGGTGTAGGCGGTCAGGCCGGGGCCGCCGTCGACGACCAGCACCCGGTCGAGGAAGTCGCCGGCCCAGGCGTCGAGGCGGGCGCCGAAGTAGGCGGCGCGGACGCGGCCGGCCTTGGCTCCGGCGGCGAGCATGGCGCGGGCGGCGTGCCGGAGCCGTTCGCCGTCGTCCCAGGGCGTGGCGCCGGGGGTGGTGGCCCCGGCGGGCGCGGCGAGGTCGCGGTGCCACTGGAGTTCGTCGCCGGGGAGGGCGAGGGCGAGCAGGACGGCGCGGGCCGAGGGGGTGGCGGAGCGGGCGAGCGCGGTGACGGCGTCGGTGAGCAGTTCGACCGTGTCGTCGAAGCCGTCACCGGCCGGGACCAGCAGGCTGACGCCCGGGTCGCCGCCCTCGGGGGGCGTCCAGCGGCCGTAGCGGGCGGCGGGTCCGCCGCGCCGGACCCAGCCGTGCCGGGCGAGCAGGGTGGCGAGCACCGCGGGGTCGACGGCGGCCGGGTCGGGCAGCGGCCCGGCCGGCGGCGGTCCACCGGGCGCGGGACGCATCGGCCCGTGGGGCAGTGTCATGGGGCGGCTCCTCCAGGCCGGGCCCGGGCCGTCACGGGCTGCCGCCCGCGCCGACCCGGGCCATGATGTCGCACAGGGCGCGGTCGTCGAAGACCTTCGCGGTGGGGACGCGGACGTTGGTGCGGCGCTGTCCGGTGACGGGGTGGCCGGCCAGGTTGACCCAGTAGCAGCAGTGCCGCAGCTCAAGGGCGTCGGGGCGGGCGGCGAGCCAGCGGTCGACGCGGCGCGGCAGCAGCATGACGACGAGGATCCGCGGCACGGCGACCCGGGGGCGGGCGAGCTTGCGCAGGTGGTCGTTGTCCAGGGTGAAGGAGAAGAACGCGCCGCGCGGGTCGGGGGCGATCTGCTGGGTGGCCTTCAGCTGGATCTTGACGGTCACCTCGTCGTCGACCTCGTGGCCGCGCGAGCCGTGGCTGACCTGCCAGTCGATGCCGTTGTCGGGGAACGGCTGGGAGAGCGAGCAGCCGGCCGCGGCGGCGACCGCGTGCAGGTAGCCGACCTGCAGGGTCTCCATGCAGGCGGTCACCGCCAGGTCGCCCCTCAGGACCGCCGCCGCCTCCTCGGGCTGCGGCTGCGTCAGCGCCATGACCGTCGGTCCTCCCCCGTCCCCCGGGCCCGTCCGGATTCGAACAGGGCGCCCGTCGGCAGGGTGCCCGGCCGGTGCGGCGCCAAACGGTTGAGGGGGCGTCAGGGGCGGGTATCACCGGGGCGGGAACGCGCCTGTCTTCGAGGGGCAGTCATGCAGCAGCACTGGTTCACCGGCCCGCTCGCCTCCTTCGACACCGAGACCACCGGCGTGGACGTCGAGACCGATCGCATCGTCTCGGCCGCCCTGGTCGTCCAATCCTCCCCGGGGGCGGTCCCGGTGGCCCTCCGCTGGCTCGCCGATCCCGGCGTGCCGATACCCGACGGCGCCCGGGCGGTGCACGGGATCAGCGACGAGACGGTGCGGGCGCACGGGCGGCCGGCGCCGGTGGTGGTGGCGGAGGTGACCGCCGCGCTCGCCGCGCAGGCCCGGGCCGGGCGGCCGGTGGTGGTGATGAACGCGCCCTACGACCTGACGCTGCTGGACCGGGAGTTGCGCCGGCACCGGGGGGTGTCGCTGACCGAGGCGATCGGCACGGCAGCACTGCTGGTGCTGGACCCGCGGGTTCTGGACAAGTACGTGGACCGCTACCGGCGGGGCCGGCGGACGCTGACCGACCTGTGCGCGCACTACGGGGTGGAACTGGCCGGGGCGCACGAGGCGGGGGCGGACGCGACGGCGGCGCTGGAGGTGGTGCGGGCGATCGGCGCGCGGTACCCGGGGGCGCTGGGCGGGCTGACCGCGGCGGAACTGCACCTGCGGCAGGCGGTCTGGCACGCGGCGCAGGCGCGGGGGCTCCAGGCGTGGTTCGACCGCTCGGGGGCGGACGAGCGGGTGGACCTGTCGTGGCCGCTGCGGCCCGCCCGGTGCGGTTGCGGGCGGCGGCTGTCGCCGGAGCACGAGTGCGAGGTGGCGGCGTAGCGGCCGGGCCCGGAAACGCCACAGGCCCCGACCGGTCTCCCGATCAGGGCCTGCGTGCTGTCCGGTGGGCGATACTGGGATCGAACCAGTGACCCCTTCGGTGTGAACGAAGTGCTCTCCCGCTGAGCTAATCGCCCGGGCAACGAGAGGAACTGTAGCACCATTCGGGGGGTGCCGTACAACTCGTTCGGGAAGCGTCCCGACGCATCCGCAGAACTCCTGCGCGACACGGAAGGTGACTGCGCCTCAGCACATTCCCCGGCACCGTTCGCCGGATTGTGGAAATACATGTGAGGCCCAGCCGATAATCGGCTGGGCCTCACATATCACAATGCATTCCGGTGGGCGATACTGGGATCGAACCAGTGACCCCTTCGGTGTGAACGAAGTGCTCTCCCGCTGAGCTAATCGCCCGGGTGCAGGGAAAACATTACCGCATCCCGGCGGGTGGTCCGAACAAGCCGCCTCCCCCGGACGGCCCCGCCCGGGTCACCGGCGGGCGGGGGCGGGCCGCTCAGTCCTCGTCGATCTTCCAGGGCATGACCAGCCCGTACTTCCACAGGTACCAGCCGCCGAGCGCGGCGATCAGCGCCACGCCGATCACGGTCAGCGTCAGGTTGCGGCGCCGGACCCGCGGGTCCAGGGCCTTCTGCGCGGCCTCGGCCACCTTGCGGCGGGTCCAGCGCAGGGCCAGCTGGGCCCAGACGAACTCGGTCGCCCAGATGCCCATGCCCAGGAAGATGACCACCCAGCCGGGGCCGGGCAGCGGAAGCATGATCACGCCGAGCACCACCACCGCGAGGCCGACCAGGAAGACGGCCACCTGCCAGCTCAGGTGCAGCGGGCGGGAACGGCGGATGAAGTGCGGGGCGCGCGAGCCCAGCGGCTTCTCGCCCTCCGCCCCGCCGGCCCGCCCGTCCTGCCCGTCCTGCCCGTCCCGGGCGCCCTCGGCCTCCGACTCCTCGCCGCCGCCACCCGCACCCGTCGGCACCCCCGTGTCGTCCGGCACGATCCCGTCCCCCGTTCCGGTGTTCCGGCCCGCGTGCCCGCGTGCCTCGTCGCTTCGCACAGTCATGCCAGGAAACTAACCGAGAAGGGGCCCGGTAATCGCCCCCCGGGCACTCTGTGGCGATTCCGCAATGCGCCGTAAGGGGTACGACTCGCGCCCGAATCGGGACAGAGGGGTTTACATCGGTCGTTGAGGTGGGATGGTCCGTTCGCCGACGTGCGATTCCCCGAGCGCACACTGAGCGAAAGGCCATGGCGCTTATGAACACCACGGTCAGCTGCGAGCTGCACCTGCGCCTCATCGTGTCCAGCGAGTCCTCACTGCCCGTCCCCGCGGGCCTTCGCTACGACACCGCCGACCCCTATGCCGTGCACGCCACCTTCCACACCGGCGCCGACGAGACCGTGGAGTGGGTGTTCGCCCGAGATCTCCTTGCGGAGGGGCTGCACCGACCCACCGGTACGGGCGACGTCCGGGTGTGGCCGTCTCGCAGCCACGGACAAGGGGTGGTCTGCATCGCCCTGAGCTCTCCGGAAGGAGAAGCCCTGCTGGAGGCCCCGGCCCGGGCGCTTGAGTCGTTCCTCAAGCGGACCGACGCCGCCGTGCCGCCCGGCACCGAACACCGTCACTTCGACCTCGACCGGGAGCTGTCCCACATCCTCGCCGAAAGCTGACCCCGACCGGAGGCGGTCGCACCCCGCTGTCCGCGGGGTCGTAGCGCCTGCCGTCAACCGCAGCCGTCCTACTCGGGGGCACGGCAGCAAGACTCAGCCGCGCACGACGCGGTCTCGGGGCCGGTGGCGAAACGGTTCTCTTCCAACCGGAGGGGGCCTGCGGCACCGAAGGCGCCCGGCACCGGAGCCGGTCATCCCACGGATGGCCGGCCTCCGTGCCGGGCGCGGCCGTTTCTCCGCGTGACCCCGCGCGCGACTCCGCACAGCCGCACAGAACTCCGCACAGAACTCCGTACAGACTGACGGAATCCGTACGCATCTTCGACGCAAGCCGCCGCCGTGGGCCGCACCGCCCCGGTAAGGTCTGGGAATGACCCGTAGTCGCGGGGTGCCCACGGCCCCCTCCGCCTCCGCACGAGGAGCCTCCACGTGCTGATCACCCATGACACCGAGTGCGCGCTGAGCATCCTCGTCGAACTGCTCAACACCGCACCCGAGGTGTGCGGCACCGAGCTGCTGCCCGACGTGGCCGCGCTTGACGCCTTCGTGGTCCGGCAGGAGATCAGCGAGATCGACTCGCTGACCGGCGACGACCTCGCCCAGGTGCACCGGCTGCGCTCCCGGCTGCGCGAGGTCTTCGGCACGGAGTCCACCGAGGAGGCCGCCGAGCTGGTCAACGCGCTGGTCGCGGCGGCCGGCACCACGCCCCGGCTGACCAACCACGACCACCACGGGTGGCACATCCACTACTTCGCGCCGCACGCCGCCCTCGGTGACCACCTGGCCGCCGAGATCGGCATGGCGCTGGCCTTCATCCTCACCGCGGGCGAGCGCGAACGGCTGCGCCGCTGCGAGGCGCCGGACTGCGCCCGGGTCTTCGTGGACCTCTCGCGCAACCGCTCGCGCCGCTACTGCGACAGCCGGACCTGCGGGAACCGGCTGCACGTGGCCGCCTACCGGGCCCGCCAGCGCTCGGCGGACGCCGTCCCCTCGGCCTGAGCCCGCCCGGGGCTCAGATGCCGCGGCGGCGCAGGATCTCCTCGATGTCGGCGAACTCGTCGAGGCCGTCGCCCTTGCCCTTCCCGGCGCGCTTCGGCGTCGTCCGGGCGGAGGGGGCACCCGTGGAGGGGGCACCCGTGGAGGGGGCCACGGCCGGACGGGCCGGGGCCGGCCCGGCGGCGGGGGTGGCGGGAGTGGCGGGGGCCGTGGCCTTCCGCCCCTCGGTCACCGCGCCGCGCCGGCCCATCCAGCGGGTGGTGACGAGCAGCCCCGCCGAAACCGCGAGCAGCACGATGCCGGTCCACACCCGGGGGTCGAAGACCAGCTTGACCGCCCAGTCGGCGATCTCGTCGCCGATCGTCCGGGCCACCGGGAACAGGCCGGTCAGGTAGAGGCCGGCGGGCAGCAGCGCGACGGCGAACCAGCGGGTCGCGGAGAGGAAGCGCCGGCGGTAGGCGCGCAGGCCGGCCACCGCCACACCCGCCGCCGTGAGCGCGAAGGCGAACGTCGCCGTCAGCACGGCCGCCTCCCCTCGCCGGTCGCTCTGCCGGTCGCTATGCCAGTCGGACCGATCATCTCGTCGGACCTCCCATCGCTGTCGGTCTGGCGGTCTGGCCGGGCCCTCCGGCCGCCGGAACGGCACGGGGCCCACTGGTGGAACACTGGGGGCATGATCGAAGGTTCCCTCCCCCGTCTGGAGTTCTGGTGCGAGCTCCAGTGCCCGGACTGCCGCACCGCCCTGCACGACGTCCGCGCGCTGCGCGCCCGCTACGGTGACGCGCTGGCGATCGAGCTGCGGCACTTCCCGCTGGAGAAGCACAAGTACGCCTACCCCGCCGCCGAGGCCGCCGAGGAGGCGTTCGCGCAGGGCCTTGGCTGGCCGTTCGTCGAGGCGCTGCTGGAGCGGGTCGAGGACCTGGACGCGCGTGGCACCGAGGTGCTGCTGGAGGTGGCCCGGGCGGTCGGGGTGGACGCCGAGGAGGTGGACACCGCCCTGGTGGACGGGCGGCACATGCTGACCGTGGACGCCGACCAGGCCGAGGGCCGGGCGATCGGGGTCACCGGCACGCCGACGTACGTGATCGCCGGGCGGCGCCTCGACGGCGGGAAGAGCCAGGACGGTCTGCTGGAGCGCGTCGTCGCCGCCGTCGAGGACGCCCGGGCGTCCTGACGCCCGCCGTCGCTCACAGCAGCGGCTTGCCGTAGACGCGGTTGGTGACCTGGTAGCCGAGCGACTCGTAGAGGCGGATCGCGACCTCGTTGCCGCTGAAGACGTTCAGCCCGAGGTCGTGGACGCCCGCCGACAGGCACGCGCGCTCGGCGAGGCCCATCAGGGTCCGGCCGTGGCCGCGGCCCCGGTGGGCGTCGGCCACCTCGACCACCATCACCCAGGCCAGCGGGGCGCCGTCGGGCAGGTCGCGCAGCCGCAGCGCCAGCCAGAGCGAGCCCAGCGGCTCCTCCCCCGGCCCGTAGAGGCGGCGCAGCGCGACGCCCGAGGTGTCCGCCCCCTGCGGCAGCAGCCTCGCGTGGTCGGCGTCGGACTTGGCGCGGGCCTCCGCCTCGCCGAGGCCGGAGGCGCGCAGGTCGTGCAGGTAGCCCTCCTTGGCCTCGGCCAGCCAGGCCGGGAACTCGGCGGCGCCGATCGCGCGGGCGGTGGCGCCGGGCGGCAGGGCGGGCGGGGTCTCCAGCCGCTTGACCATGTTCCGCATCCGCTCGGTGTAACCGAGGGTGACCGCGAGCGAGCGGGCGACCTGGGCGGACTCGGGGATGTCGGCGTCCACCCGGGTGCAGCCCCAGCCGCGCAGCACCTCCTCCGCGGCCAGCGCGCCGATCGTCCCGCGCCCCCGGCCGCGTCCGCTGTGGACCTCCAACTCCGCTATCTCGCCCCAGAGTTGGCTGCCACGCGGGACGGCGGTGGTGCGCAGGCCACCGACCGGGCGGCCGTTGACGCAGATCTGCCAGCGCCGGGTGCGGCCGCCGGCGGGGGTGGGGGTCTCCGGGCTCTCGGGGCGCAGCGTGGTGGTCATGTCGGGGTCCCTTCCCCGCCGTCCGGGTCTTCTACCGGCCCGGACGGCGCGTCCCCGACGGAGGCCGCCGGGCGGGAGGGGCGATCAGGGGTCGAGGTCGTCGCCGCCGCGCTGGGCGAAGGTGGCCATGGCCTTGGCGGTGACCGGGCCGGGGCCGGGCAGTTCGCGGTCGTCGACGCGGGTGACGGCCTGGACGTCGCGCAGCGAGGAGGTCAGGAAGATCTCCTCGGCCTCCTGGAGGGCGTCGAGCGGGAGGTCGGCCTCCTCGGCGCCGCACCAGTCGACGACGAGCTGCCGGGTGATGCCGGCCAGGCAGCCGGAGGCGAGCGGCGGGGTGAGCAGGCGGCCGCCGAGGACGACGAAGACGTTGGAGCCGGTGCCCTCGCAGAGCCGGCCGGCGGTGTTGGCGAGCAGTGCCTCGGAGGCGCGGGCGCGGTGGGCGGCGGCGAGGGCGACGACGTTCTCGGCGTAGGAGGTGGTCTTGAGGCCGGCGACGGCGCTGTGCTCGTTGCGGCGCCAGGGGACGACCGTGACGGCGGTGGTGTCGGGGCGGCGGGTGGCGGTGCCGAGGGAGGCGACCAGGGTCGGGCCGGCGTCGCCGCGCTCGGAGCCGAGCGGCGCGGTGCCGCCGGTGTAGGTGACGCGCAGGCGGCCGAGCGGCATCGGGTTGGCGGCGAGGACGGCGGCGCAGGCCTCGCGGACCCGGTCGTGGTCGGGGTCGGGCAGGCCGAGGCCGCGGGCGGAGCGGGTGAGCCGCTCCAGGTGTCGGGTGACGGCGAAGGCCTTGCCGTCGACGGCCTTCATGGTCTCGAAGACGCCGTCGCCGGTGGTGAGTCCGTGGTCCAGGACGGACAGGGCCGGGTCGGCGGAGTCGACGAGGGTGCCGTTGACCCAGCTGGTGGTCGGGTGTTGCATCGCGGGGTGCTCCTGGCGGGACGGGCGCGGGCCGGCCGGCCGCGGGTTGCGCTGCCGGGCTCGACCCGGGTCGGGGTTCAGTCGGTGTCGGGGCGGGTGTCAGCGCCCGACGCTATCGCGACCAGGCGGGCGGCCTTCAGCTCGGTTTCCGCCCACTCGCGGTCGGGGTCGGAGCCCCAGGTGATGCCGGCGCCGGTGCCGAAGCGCAGTTCGGGCGCCGCGGGGTCGGTCCGGTCGATCCAGAAGGTGCGGATGCCGACGGCGAGTTCGGCCTCGCCGCGGTCGGCGTCGACCCAGCCGACGGCGCCGCAGTAGGGGCCGCGCGGGGCGGTCTCCAGGGCTTCGATGATGCGCAGGGCGCTGGACTTGGGGGCGCCGGTGACCGAGCCGGGCGGGAAGGTCGCGGCGAGCAGGTCGGGCCAGCCGGCGTCCGGGCGCAGGGTGCCCTCGACGGTGGAGACCAGGTGGACCAGGCCGGGGTGCTTCTCGACCGCGCACAGGTCGGGCACGGTGACGGTGCCGGTGGCGCAGACCCGGCCGAGGTCGTTGCGGACCAGGTCGACGATCATCACGTTCTCGGCGTGGTCCTTGTCGAGCAGGTCGTCCTCGGTGCGCCCGGTGCCCTTGATCGGGCCGGAGGAGACGGTGCGGCCGGTGCGGCGCAGGTAGAGCTCGGGCGAGGCGGTGGCGATCTCGACGCCGTGGCCGGGCAGCCGGATCGTTCCCGCGTAGGGGGCCGGGTTGCCGTGGGCGAGCAGGCCGGTGAGGGCGTCGATGTCGGTGCGGGCCGGGTCGGGCAGCGGCGCGGAGAGCACCCGGCAGAGGTTGGCCTGGTAGACCTCGCCGGCCGCGATGTGCTCCCGGACGCGGCGCACGCCCGCGGTGTAGGCGGCGCGGTCGAGCGAGCTGCGCCAGGCGCCGGCGGCCGGGCCGAGCCAGCGGGCGCCGGAGGGCGGGGCGGGGGCCGGGCGGACGTCCTCGAAGCGGGCGCAGGTGAGCCGGCCCTCGAAGTCGTAGGCGACGGCCCACCAGCCGGCGGAGTCCAGGGCGGCCGGGTCGGAGGTGACGTCGCGCAGTCCGGTCGCGAGGCGGCCGCCGAAGCGGGCGAGGGGGTGCTGGGGGTCGGGGTGGCCGGACACGGTTCTCCTGCGCGGGGCGTTGCTCGGGTTGCGGTGCCTGAAGTGTAGGTCGGGGGGCGCGAGCAGAGCGGGGCGTCGCGCGGGCGTACGCCGGGTGACCTGCGGGTGTCACTCACGGTGTCGATCCACCCTCGCCGGGCACGTCCGGGCCGGTCGGCGCCGGGGGCGGCGGGGGGCGTCCGGCGGGCACGCTGCGGGAACGGATTTTTAGCTGGCCGGGGAATCCGCTAGAGTTCAACACGTCGCCAGGGAGCGCAGCCGGGAAAACCGGTGAAGATCCCCGGGAGACAGGCGGACGTGGCTCAGTTGGTAGAGCATCACCTTGCCAAGGTGAGGGTCGCGAGTTCGAATCTCGTCGTCCGCTCGACGAAGGACAGTGTAAGATCGTCCTTCGAGTGTTGCCTGGTGGAGTGGCCGAGAGGCGAGGCAACGGCCTGCAAAGCCGTCTACACGGGTTCAAATCCCGTCTCCACCTCCAAGAGGCTCATCCGGCTCCGCCGGGTGGCCTCCCCGCGCGATTAGCTCAGCGGGAGAGCACTACCTTGACACGGTAGGGGTCACTGGTTCAATCCCAGTATCGCGCACCACGGCCGGCTCCGCCCGGACACCTGCCCCGCGCGATTAGCTCAGCGGGAGAGCACCACCTTGACACGGTGGGGGTCACTGGTTCAATCCCAGTATCGCGCACGTTGATCTTCGGGTCCTTGGATCCCGGGGTTCACTGCGGTCACACCGCACCAGCGCGATTAGCTCAGCGGGAGAGCACTACCTTGACACGGTAGGGGTCACTGGTTCAATCCCAGTATCGCGCACGTCAGGTCCTCCGGGGCCTGCTGCAGAACCGCCTTACCAGGCGCGATTAGCTCAGCGGGAGAGCACTACCTTGACACGGTAGGGGTCACTGGTTCAATCCCAGTATCGCGCACAGTGATGGCCGGGGCCGCGACTCGTAACGGGTCGCGGCCCCGGCCGTTTCGGCGTTCTCCGGCAGGGCGGCTTCACGGGGGCTTCATGGCGGCTTCCAAGGGTGGAGAAGCAGAAGAGCCGCGTACGGTCGCCCTCACCGACGTCCGTACGCGGCCTCTCCGCCTGCCGGGGCGCTCTGCGCGCCGCTCTCGCCCGTCCGCGTGTCATCGCGGGCGCGGCCTCCCCGGCGGCACTGGCTCCCCGTCCCCAGGGGATCAGTGCCCGTTCTGGTGGGCACCTCGGTGCCCGGCCGGTCAGTGGCCGATCAGCTCGGCCACCGCCTGTGCCTGGTTCGCCATCTGCTCCCAGCCGCCGAACAGGACGGCCAGCAGCACCGCGCAGGGCAGTGCCATGGCCACCGCCACCGCGGGGTGCCTGGTGGGCTCCGCGGCGCCGGGCTGGGTGAAGGCCGGCCGACGACGGCGGGAGGTGGATCCCGTGGGCTGCGGTGCCATGCCCTTGACTCTCTTTCGTGAGCTCGGCCGGTGGATGGACGGTGGTGCACGTGGACGCGGTGGACGGCTTACCTCGGGGGACGAGCTCCCCGTCCACCGCTGAGAACAACGGTACGGCGGGAGGGGGTTGGCGGACGTCATGCCCTCGTACTGTTCTCCGGGCCTCCCGAAGGATGACGATCAGACCTGGGTAGTACTACCGCAGGCGGAGACGTCCGCGACCCGG
The DNA here is from genome assembly GCF_039527695.1 of Kitasatospora putterlickiae. Classification (NCBI taxonomy): domain Bacteria; kingdom Bacillati; phylum Actinomycetota; class Actinomycetes; order Kitasatosporales; family Streptomycetaceae; genus Kitasatospora; species Kitasatospora putterlickiae. Next base: position 1,081 of record NZ_BAAAKJ010000029.1, on the reverse strand, counting down.
TCCCAGGGGGAACCCTGAGAGCCGACCCCGAGAAACGATTCGGCGGCGCACCGGCCCGTGTCGGTCCAAGATCGGACAATCGGACGGTGGCTTCAGGTGTTGCGTATCAGCACACCGCAGCGGGCAGTCCGTAAGCTGTGCCAGACAGGAACTGACGACGCCCCATTCGACGGGGCCTCACCCACGGTCTGACGGGGAAACGAGAATGGCGATGATGCGGCTGCGGCGTGAGGACCCCCGCGTCGTCGGGCCGTACCGCCTGCACCGACGGCTGGGAGCCGGCGGCATGGGCGTGGTCTACCTCGGGTCGGACCGCCGGGGGCAGCGCGTCGCGCTCAAGCTGATCCGCTCCGAGCTGGCCGAGGACGTCGAGTTCCGCACCCGCTTCGCCCGCGAGATCGCCGCCGCCTCCAGGATCCGCGGCGGCTGCACCGCCCGCGTCATGGGCTCCGACATCGAGGCCGACCGTCCCTGGCTGGCCACCGCCTACGTCCCCGGGCCGTCGCTGTACAAGCGGGTCGGCGACGAGGGGCCGCTCGGCTGGCCCGAGGTCGCCCGGATCGGGGCCTCGCTCGCCGACGGGCTGGTCAAGGTGCACGAGGCCGGCGTCGTCCACCGTGACCTCAAGCCGTCCAACATCCTGCTCTCGCCGCGCGGACCGCGCATCATCGACTTCGGCATCGCCTGGTCGCGCGGGGCCAGCACGCTCACCCACGTCGGCACCGCCGTCGGCTCGCCCGGCTTCCTCGCGCCCGAGCAGGTCCGGGGGGCCGCCGTCACGCCCGCGACCGACGTCTTCGCCTTCGGCGCGACCCTCGCGTACGCGCTCACCGGGGACAGCCCGTTCGGCTCCGGGGCCTCCTCGGAGGTCATGCTCTACCGCGTCGTCCACGAGGAGCCCGACCTCTCGGCGGTACCGCCGCAGCTGGCGCCGCTGATCGGGGCCTGCCTGGCCAAGGAGCCCGCCGAGCGGCCCGGCGCGGCCGCGCTGCACGAGCGGCTCAGCGAACTGGCGGCGCGCGCCGCGGCCGGCCGGGGGCCGGTGCCGGGCGGACCGTTCGCCCGTGGGCGCGGGGCCGCC
>NZ_BAAAKJ010000028.1:17669-19272 GCF_039527695.1 Kitasatospora putterlickiae | reverse complement strand
CGGTCGCGCGCCGGGCCGGGGGAGGCGGGGGCGGGTCCCCGATCAGGACGGTCTGGTAGAGGGTCTGCAGCTCCTTGCCGGGGCCGGTGCCCAACTCCTCGGCCAGCCGCCGCCGGACCGCGCCGTAGCGGGCCAGCGCCTCCGCGCCCCGCCCGGCCGCGTGCAGCGCCTGGATCAGGACGCACTCCAGGGGCTCGGCCAGCGGGTACTCGGCGGTGAGGTCGGGCACCGCCGAGATCACCGTGGTGGGACGGCCGAGCCGCAGCTCCGCCTGCGCCCACCGCACCGCCGCGTCCAGCCGCCGCCGGTGGCAGCTCGCCCGGACCTGCGCGGCCCAGTCGCCCGCGAGGCCGGCCAGCGGCTCGCCGCGCCACAGGTCCAGCGCCTCGGCGAGCGTCGCGGCCCGGGCGGCGTCGTCGCAGCGCCGGTCGTCGCCCCGCTCGACCAGCCGGCGGAACCGGTGGAGGTCCACCAGGTCGGGGTCGACGTCCAGCACGTAGCCGGCGTGCCGGCGCTCGATCCGGGCGGCCGTTCCGTCCCCGGTGGCGGCCGCCTCTCTCAGCAGTCCGCGGATCCTGCTCAGGTGCGCGTACAGCACGGGCCGGGGGTTGGCGGGCGGTTCGTGGCCCCAGACCCGGTCGACGAGCGCCTCGATCGCGATCGGTCTTCGGGCGTCGACGACCAGCGCGGCCAGGACCACCTGCTGCCGCGGCGTCCCCACGTCGAGCGGCCGACCCGCCGACCGCACCTCGATCTCACCCAACAGCCGGAAGTCCACACGTACCCCCCAGGTGATCAACAGCGCCCGCGCGAACGTCCCCCGGCCCCCATGCTGGCGGGCCCGCAAGGTGGCCGCAAGGTCGGCGCACACGCCGCGACGCCAGGGTGGGGGCCCACGTTCGACAGCACCCCCGACTCCCGTGGAGGAGAACACCATGCGGATCTCCCTGCCCCGGCGGCCCGGCCGCCCCGGCGCCCGGCGCGGACGCTCCCGGCTCACTCCGGCGGCCCTGGTGGCGGCCCTGGCGTTCGCGGTCTTCGCGGCGCTCGGCTCCACGCCCGCCCAGGCGGCCGATCCCACCCGCTACGAGCTCGTGAACGTCCGGACCGGGCTGCGCGCCGACGTCATGTGGGCGTCGACCGCCGCGTACACCGGTGTCTTCCTGTGGCCGGACAACACCAGCGCCTCCCAGGAGTACGAACTGCTCGACAGCGGGGGCGGGTACTTCCGGATCAAGGCCCGGCACTCCGGCCAGTGCCTGATGCTCGACTGGCGCGCGGGCTACGCGAACGGCACCAGCGTCATCCAGTACCCGTACTGCGCCGCCGGCTACGCGGGGTCCGAGTGGACCACGGCCTGGGTGGGGCACACCTGTTACTGCTTCCCCACGACCATGATCCTGAAGAACCGGGCCACCGGCCGGTGCCTGGACGCGGAGGGCCCGTCCGGCACGCCCGGCCAGCAGGCCCGCCTGCAGCAGTGGGACTGCATCACCACGGACGAGGCGTGGAACACGGCGAACCAGAGCTGGATCCTCCCCGCCGTCGGCTGACCTCCGCCGCCCCCAAGCGGACCAGCCCTCCACGGCCCTCCACGGCCCGC
>NZ_BAAAKJ010000028.1:16137-17643 GCF_039527695.1 Kitasatospora putterlickiae | reverse complement strand
CGACGGCCGTGGAGGGCCCCGGGTCGGCCGGCCCTACCGGGACGGCGAACTGACGCATGATCAGAAATTCCGCTGCGGACGCGTGCCGGCCGTCAGTCGCGGCGCGAGGCCGACCTCGGCGAAGTCCGTCGTCATCGCCGGTGCCTCCGCGGGGCTCGCGGCGGCCGCCAGGCGGGAGCCCGCCGCGGCCGGGAGCCGTGTGATCACGGCCTGCCGGAGCGTGCCCGAGGGCGGGGCCGCCGCGGCGCGGATCCGGGCGGCGATTTCCGGCGCGAGTCCGGAGGTGGTCGAACTTGATCTTTCCTCGCCCGCCTCCGTCCGCGCCGGCGCTCGTGAAATCCTCGTGAACTCCGGCCGACCGCCGGTCCACGTACTGATCGGCAATGCCGGAATCCAGGCGGTCGGCGGTGCCCGGCGATCCGGCGACGGCCGTGAACCGACGTTTGCGGCGAACCGGCTCGGACATGTGCCGCGGATCCGGCCGCTGACCGACGGCATCGCCGAGCCGGGCCGGATGGCCGTGGTGTCCGGCGCGTCCACGCCCGGCCGATCCCGCTGCCGGTCGGGGCGCCGCCTACGTTCCCGGCCGCCGCCCCAGGGCCGGCTCCAAGCAGTCGCACGGCCGCGCCAGGGCCGCCGAAGTCCGGGCGGCCTCCGGGCGGCCGGTCGCCGCGCGCGGCTGACCCGGGGGGCGGCGGGTGCGGCGGGCGCGGTCGAGTTCGGGGAGGGCGAGCAGGATGGGCAGGTCGAGCTGGGTGACCTCGCGGAGCTGGACGTCGGTGCTGTAGACGCGGCCGCCGCGGGCGCGGACCGCCCAGCCCGTGCCGACGAGTCTGGGCGGGCGGACCTGGGGGAGCGGACAGTCGTCGTCCACGGCCACGGCGGTGGCCCGGATGAACCACAGGCCGTCGGGGATCTCCAGGCGGAACGGGCGGGCCTCGTCCAGGATGTCGCAGGCCTGCGGATAGCCCTCCACGATCGGGGTGTTGAACGCGCCCACGTAGACCCGGACCGGGCCGACGTCGGTGGGGAAGAAGAGCTGCCCGGTGACGGTGGACAGGCCGTGGCCGGCGCCTGCGGCCGGCAGGACGAGCGGTGGCAGGTCGTCGTCCTGCGCCAGTAAGCGGTAGCGGGTCGGCGAGACGCCGACGCTGCGGGTGAAGCGGCTGGTGAAGGTTCCCAGGCTGTTGTAGCCCACCCGGTAGGTGATGTCGGTGACGCTGGCCGGGGTTTCCAGCAGGTGCCGTTTGGCCATGAAGAGCCGGATCGCGGTGAGGAACCGGCCGGGCGAGGTGCCGGTCAGCTGATTGAAAATCCGGGTGTAGTGGAATTTGCTGTAGGAGGCGGTTTCGGCCAACTGCTCAAGGGAAAGCGGATCCGCATAATGCTGCCACATGGTGTCTATACTGCGCTCTATCGCCGCCGCAATAGGCATCCGGATATCCCCCACCTGTGCTCGTCGGTATCGATGATCTCGCCGGGTCTTCGCGGGGTCCGCGCGCCGAC
>NZ_BAAAKJ010000028.1:13528-16122 GCF_039527695.1 Kitasatospora putterlickiae | reverse complement strand
CGTGGAGGCTCAACCGTCTGGTGGCTCTCTCATCTGGCGCGATACCCCCGGTGCTGGTCGGTGCCGGCCGGGAGGCGCCTCGGCCGGGTTTGGCGCAGACACATCGTTTTGCTGTCGGGTGACTTTCGCACCTTCTGGATTGCGGTGTGGGCGGAGCGTTGAAAGTCGTCCTCAGGAGGACGCGACCTATACGTCCACGAATGTCCGGTGTGGTATACGGGAGGCACGTATGGAGAAGCGCGCGGGTGGCCGCTTCCGGAAAATGAACGCGGAACCGGATTAAGCGTGCCCCGAGAGGGAAGGGAATGGCCACATGACAGCAATGCAGGACGTCTGCGCCGACCTGGCGACGGAAGGGGCCGAACTCGCCCGGCTGGTGGCGGACCTGCCGCCCGACCAGTGGTCCGCGCCGACCCCGGCCACCGGCTGGACGGTCCGGCACCAGGTGGCGCACCTGGCGCTGGTCAGCCGGCTGATGGACCTCGGATTGCGCGCCCCGGCCGCCTTCGAGGCCGAGACCGCGCCGATCCGGGAGGACTTCGAGGCCGGCATGGCGGCCCGGCTCGCCGAAGGCCTCGCCGAGCCCGTCCCCGACCTGCTGCGCCGCTGGGCCGGGCTGCGGCCCGCCGTCGAGCGGGGGCTCGCCGCGGTGCCCCGGCGCGATCCGGTGCCGTGGCTGGCCGGTCCGCTGCCGGCCGGGGTGCTCGCCGCGGTGGCGCTGATGGAGGTGTTCGCGCACGGCCAGGACGTCCACGAGGCCCTGGGCGTCCCGTACGTCTTCACCGACCGGATCGGCCACATCGCCTTCCTCGGCACCAGGACCCGGGACCTCGCCTACCTGGCCCGCGGCCTGGAGCCGCCCGCCGAGCCGTTCCGGTTCGAGCTCACCGGCCCGTCCGGCGTCTCCTGGGCCTTCGGCCCCGAGGAGGCCGAGCAGCGGATCCAGGGCCCGGCCGCCGACTTCTGCCTGCTCGTCACCCGCCGCCGGCACCGCGACGACCTCGCGCTGACCGCCGTCGGCGCGGCGGCCGACCACTGGCTGGGCATCGCCCAGACCTATCTCGGCACGCCCGGCGAGGGGCGCGGCCGCATTGGGCAATATCGCGTATAGATCGACCACTTGGCGGCTGGTTTCCTCGCTGTCGGGCCGCATCGGCCCGCCCGCCACGAGGGACCTGGAGGCGCCGTGCGAGAACAACGGACGAGTCGGTGGCTGCTGGCCGGACGGGCCTGTGCCACCGCCTCGGTCCTCACCGGACACCTGGTCGCCGCCCTGCCGGGGCTGGCGACCCGGGGCGGCCGGGCCCGGCTGGCGGACCGGGCGCCCCGGCTGCTGACCGCGCTGGGCCCGTTCTTCGTCAAGGCCGGGCAACTGGTCAGCACCCGCCGCGACCTGCTGCCCGAACGCTGGTGCGACGCGCTCGGCGAACTGGCCGACGAGGTGCGCCCGCCGCGCAGCGCCGCGGTGGCCCGCACCCTCGCCGAGGCCGGACTCGCCGACGCCTTCGCCGGGTTCGAGTGGGAGCCGGTGGCCTGCGGCAGCATCGCCAGCGTCCACCGCGCCCGGCTCGCGGACGGCACCGAGGTCGCCGTCAAGGTGCAGCGGCACGGCATCCGCCGGGTGCTGGAGGCCGATCTGCGGCTGGCCCTGCTCGGCGCCCGCGCCGGACGGGTGCTGCCGGGCATGCGGGACCTGCCCGCCGAGGAGATGATCGGCCAGCTCGGCGGCGCCGTCCTGCGCCAGCTCGACTTCACCGCCGAGCGCGACGCGCTGCTCCTGCTGCGCGCCAACCTCGGCGGCCACACCGAGCTGCGCATCCCGGCGCCGGTCGAGGAGCTGTCCGGACCGACCGTGCTCACCATGGAGTTCATCCCCGGCCTCGGCCGCTTCCGCCCGCTGGGCATGACCGTGGAGCGCCGTCAGGAGGTGGTCCGCGACGTGCTCCGGGCCGTCTACCGGATGCTCTTCGTCGACGGCCTGGTCCACTGCGACCTGCACCCCGGCAACCTCTGCCTGGACGGCGAGGGGCGGGTGGTGGTCCTCGACGCCGGATTCGTGGTGCGCCTGCCCGACGCCGTCCGGCGCTCCTTCGCCGGCTTCTTCCTCAACATGGCGCAGGGCAACGGCCCGAAGTGCGCCGACATCGTCCTGGACAGCGCCGCGCGGCTGCCCGCGGACCTCGACCGCGAGGGCTTCCGGGCCGCCGTGACGGCGCTGGTGGACGAGGCCTTCGGGGCGCTGTCCAAGGACTTCGAGCTCGGCGCGTTCGCGCCCCGGCTGTTCAAACTCCAGCGGGACTTCGGGGTGTTCGCCGCGGCCGAGTTCGCCTTCCCGCTGCTCTCGCTGCTGGTGCTGGAGGGAATGATCAAGGAGTTCGACTCCGAGGTCGACTTCCAGGCCGAGGCCGTCCCCGTGCTGATGGCCTCGTTCGCCAAGGACGTCCAGGTGGACGCCGCCGCCCGCCGTCCGCCCGCACCCGACGCGCCGGTGGTCGCGCCGTGACCGCCGCCGGACGGCCCGCCGGGCTGGTCGCGGTGACCGGGGGCACCGGCTTCCTCGGCTCGCACACCGTCGCCGCCCTCGCGGCGGCGGG
>NZ_BAAAKJ010000028.1:12943-13448 GCF_039527695.1 Kitasatospora putterlickiae | reverse complement strand
CCAACCTGGCCGGCACCGGCGCCGTGCTCCACGAGGGCACCATCCTGGACCCGGCGCTGCTGGACGAGGCCTTCACCGGCGCCGACGCCGTGGTCCACCTCGGGTCGGTGTACTCCTTCGACCGCAGGCGCCGCGGGGACATCGCCCGCACCAACGTCCTGGGCACCGAGACGGTGCTGCGGGCCGCGGTGCGCTCCGGCGCCGGCACGGTGGTGCACGTGTCGACCGTCGGCGCGCTGATCCCCAGCGCGGACCCGGAGCTGCGGGCCGACAGCGCCGTGGGGCGCCCGGCGGAGCCGTACCTGGCCAGCAAGGCGGCCTGTGAACGGGCCGCCCGGCTGCTCCAGGACCGGGGCGCCCCGGTCCGCATCGTCTACCCGCCCGCGCTGCTCGGCCCGCACGACCCTAGGCTCGGCGACCAGACCGGCCGGCTGCGGGACGCGCTGCGCGGGCTGATGCCGCTCTGGCCCACCGGCGGCTTCCCGCTCGGCGACGTGCGGGACAC
>NZ_BAAAKJ010000028.1:10501-12937 GCF_039527695.1 Kitasatospora putterlickiae | reverse complement strand
CGCCGCGGACCCCGGCCCGGGTCTTCACCCCTAACCGCTTCCTCGGCACCGCCGACTACCTGGCGGCGCTGCGTTCGGTCACCGGCCGCGCCCTGCCCGCCGCCCGGCTGCCCGGCCGGGCCATGCTGCCGGCGGCCCGGCTCGCCGACGCCCTGCAGCGCTGGTGGGCCTGGCACATCCCGGCCGAGTACGGCGCGGCCTACACCTGCGTGCACGCGGTGCCCGTCGCGGCGGACGCGACGGCCGCCCCGGCGCCCCGGCCGGTCGAGGAGACGATGGCCGACACCGTCCACTGGCTGTACCGCACCGGTCTGCTGACGAAGCGTCAGGCCGGTGCCGCGGGCGAACGGACCGCATCATGACGGCGGCGCCGCACGGCGCCCGGGAACCGGAGGAGAGCACCATGACAGCGGCGCACACCCAGCACGACCCGGACGAGCAGCTCCAGGCCTACCGGCGCAGCCGGCGGGCGATCGCCGCCCTGGTGGCCGGGCTGCCGGACCCGGCCGCCGTCGGCGTGCCGGCCTGCCCGGAGTGGAGCGTGCGGGACCTGGTCGGGCACCTGGTGCACATCTGCGAGTCCTTCGTCGCCCTGGAGGACAGCCAGATCGACCTGGTCCCGCTGGAGGACGTTCCGGCGGCCGCGCTGCTCGACCGCTGGGAGGGTCTGGACGAGGCGCTGCCGGCCGCCCTGGAGCGCACCCCGGAGCTGCGGCGGCGGATCCTGCTGCTGGACGTGTTCTCGCACGAGCTGGACCTGCGGCAGGGGCTGGGCGCGCCCGTCGAGCCGACCGCGCACCCCGCGTTCGACGGGGCGCTCGACCTGACCACCCTGGGCTTCGGCCTGGCGGTGCAGGGCGGCGGGCTGCCGGCGCTGCGGATCGAGACCCCGGAGCGGTCCTGGGTGGTGGGCGAGGGCGACCCCGCCGCGACCGTGCGCGGGGCGGCGGTGGACGTGTTCCGGTCGCTGACCGGCCGCCGCACCCGGCCGCAGATCGAGGACCTGGAGTGGTCCGGAGGACCGGCCGGGCGGTGGGCGGAGGCGTTCGCCTGGGGGCCGTTCGCGCCGCCCCCGGCCGAGGTGGAGCCGCTCGCCGGGCGCTGAGCGGGACCGGGCACGGCGAACGGGTACGGCGAACGGGTACGGCGAACGGGTACGGCGNNGGCGGCCCCGCCCGTTCCCCTTGCGGCGGCCCCTCACGTCCCGGTCAGGGCGGGCACCCGCACCGGGGCGGCGTCGGCGGCGGGCCGCTGCAGGGAGTCGAGCTCCGGCAGCGCCAGCAGGATCGGCAGGTCCAGCGGGGTGAGCTGGCGGGCAGCCAGCTTCACCGGCGCGTTGTCGTGGCCGTGGCGCACACAGAGCTCGGGGCCCGAGGCGACCAGCAGCGGCCGCCGCTCCCAGGGCGGGGCCGGGAAGTCGCTCGCGGCGACCACGGCCGCCCGGATGAACCAGATGCCCTCGGGCACCCGCAGCGTGAACGGGCCGGGCCCGTCCAGGATCTCGCAGGCGACCGGGCGGCCCTGCACGATGGGCTCGCGGAACGCGCCGACGTAGATCCGCACCGGCTGCCCGGTGTCCGGTGACTGGATGCCGCCGTTCACCGCGCAGGTGCGCCGGACGCCGTCGGGGTGGGGCGCCGTGCCGGTGCCGGGGTGACCGCCGCGTTCGGGCAGGCCGGCTCTGGCCAGCGCCCGGTAGCGCGCGGGGGAGAGGCTGACGCTGCGGGTGAAGCGGCTCGTGAAGGTGCCGAGGCTGTTGTACCCGACGCGGTAGGAGATTTCGGTGACGCTGAGGTCGGTCTCCAGCAGCATGGTTTTCGCCTGGTGCAGCCGGACGGCGGAGAGGAACCGTCCGGGGGAGGTGCCGGTGAGATTGCGGAAGACCCGGGAGAAATAGAACTTGCTGAGGATCGCCGTGTTCGCGATCTCGTCGAGCGAGAGTGGTTCCTCGTACCGGTTCCACATCGTCTCTATCGCGCGTTCAACAGCGATCTGCATTGCATCTCTCCAACCTCGTCCGATGAATTGGTGGCGTTCTTGAGGGATGTCTGGCCATCGATTGCACGGCGCTTGGCGAAGCGCGGAGAAGTTGCCGAACGGGGGAAAGGGCGGGGATCCGGGATTCAGTTGTCGGACAGGAGGTGGCGAATGCGCCGGCGGGCCGCCAGCAGGGCGGCCCAGGAGGCGGCCGCGAGGATTTCCCGGTCGCCCGCGCCGGCCTTCCGCGCGGCGGCGACGACGCGCTCGTCGACCCGGTAGGAGGCCAGCGCGGTGAGCAGGGCGAGTTCGCCCAGCGGGCGTTCGTCCGGCGCCAGCCCGGTCAGCGGGGCGTCCAGCCAGGCCCGGCCGAGGCCGGGGTCGGTGCCGTCCCAGCGGGCGACCTCGGCGGCCACCAGCTCCCGGACCGGCCCGGGCAGCAGCTCGCCGGAGAACAGC
>NZ_BAAAKJ010000028.1:10139-10495 GCF_039527695.1 Kitasatospora putterlickiae | reverse complement strand
CCCGGTCGACGCCTGCGGCGGCCCGGGCCAGCGTGCCGGCGATCCGCGGATCGGCCGCCGCCCAGTCCAGGTCGGCCGGCAGTGGCGCGGCCGGCAGCAGCGACAGCGAGGTGCCCGGCGCGGCCGTCGCCCGGACCGACCCGCGCATCAGGCCGATCAGCACCCGGAGCACCGGGCCGAGCGCCCGGTCCGGGGCGTTCGGCGGCAGCGGTGCCGGGCCGAGGAAGACGTTGACCACCCGGTTGAGGTACTGCAGGCAGAGCGCGGTGCCGGCCAGTTCCGGGAGCAGCCCGGACGCGAACGGCGGCCTGCCCCCGGTGGTGATCCACTCGGTCAGTTCCCCGGCCGTCGGTTCC
>NZ_BAAAKJ010000028.1:7792-10122 GCF_039527695.1 Kitasatospora putterlickiae | reverse complement strand
GCCCGGCCCGGCGGCCCGCGACCGGCCGCAGTGAGAGCGAGTCGAGCATGGTGCCGTGCATGGTGGTGCAGAACGGACATCGGTTGCCCGCGGAGACGGCGGCCGCCACCGCCTCCTTGGCGGTGCGCGGGGCGCGCCCCTCGGCCAGCATGGTCTCGCGCAGCGTCATCCAGCACGCGGCGAGCAGTTCCGGCACCGGGGCGTGCAGCGCCACCGGCGGGGCCAGCACCCCGAAGTCCCGTTCCAGCTCCCGGTAGACCCGGGCCGTGTCGCCGGCGGCCTCGCCGAACGGCACGGTCGAGACGTACCGGACCTGGAGCAGCGACAGTCCTCTGAGCGGCGCCTGGACGAGCCGCCGCCCGCCGCTCACGAGCCCGCTCCGGTTCCGGTTCCCGGGACACTGCGGTGCGTCCCGGGGACCTCGTCATCCGCCGGCATCCGCGGGTCCTCCCCTCGGCTCCTCGACGTCTCCGTCGATGCTTCACCCGATCGTGGCATCCGGAGCGGGCTGCTCCTTCTTCTTCCTTGCGCTCTGCCCTGTTCCTCGGTCCCGGCCCGGGGAAACCCCGGAGCGGGTGGTGCCGGTGTTCCCGGCCGGCTAGGGGACCGGGAAGAACGCCCTGACGAAGCGCTCGAAGAGCGCGTCGCCGATGGTCCAGCGCATCCGCGGCAGCAGCCGGGACGGCACCCCGATCCGGTACCGGATCCGCGGGTTGTCGCTGGTGACGGCCTTCTCGATGACCTTGGCCACGGTCTCCGCGCGCACCGCCATCCGGCCCCGGCCGGTCGGACGCTCGGTCTCCCGGTAGGCGCCGTGCCAGTCGACGAAGTACCGCCAGAAGTCGTCGTACAGGCCGCCGCGCTCCTGGCCGGACATCCCGAGGTCGGCGACCGACATCGGCACGAACCCGCCGAGCACCGGGGACGGCTCGATCAGCACCACCTTGATGCCGTCCCTGGCCACCTCCAGGCGCAGCGAGTCGCTGACCGCCTCCAGCGCGTGCTTGGTGGCCTGGTAGTAGCCGCGGCCGGGGGTGGCGAACTGGCCGAAGATGGACGACATCATGACCACCCGGCCGCCGCCCTGCGCCCGCATCCCGGGCAGCACCAGCTGGGTCAGCCGGCAGAGCCCGAACAGGTTGGTCTCGAACTGCCGGCGCACCTCGTCGATCGGGGTCTCCCCGATGGTGCCGTTGAGGCTGTACGCCGCGTTGTTGATCAGGGTGCCGACCGCGCCGTGCTCGGCGCTGATCTTCTCCACCGCGGCCGTCATCGACTCCTCGTCGTTGACGTCCAGGTGCAGCACCCGGATCCCCTCGGCGGCCAGGTCGGCCAGCGCCTCGGGCCGGCGCGCGGTGGCGTACACCGGCCGGCCGGCCCGGTGCAGCCGCAGCGCGGCGGCCCGCCCGGTACCGGAGGACATTCCGGTGCTGGACGAGGCGCCGGTCAGCAGGACGGCGCGCGAGGGGCCGCTCACCTGCCTTCCGCCAGGCGCTCCTCGGAGACGGTGGCGTCCTCCGACTGCGAGGCGATCCGGCTGCGGGTCACCGAGTTGCCCAGGCCCAGGCCGTCGACCAGGCGGTTGATGAAGGCGAACAGGGCGGCGGTGAACACCGCCTCCAGCATCTCCTCGTTGCTCCAGCCGGCCGCCTCGGTGGCGGCCCAGTCCTCGTCGGTGATCCGGAAGGCGCCGGTGCCGACCTTGGTGACCAGGCGCATCAGCACCTTGGTGCGGTCGTCGACCGGCAGCTCCTCCACCGAGGGGGCGTTCTCGATCGCGTCGGTGAGCTCCTGGGGGCCGCCGAACTGGGCCAGGAACCAGTTGTGGGTGCCGACGCAGTACGGGCAGCCGTTGACCTTGGAGCTCCAGGCGGAGATCATCTCGCGGGTCGCGCGCGGCAGCACCCCGTCGTTGAACACCCCGCCGTAGCCGGCGATCACGACCTCCAGCAGGTCGGGACGGCTGGAGACCAGCCGGAACATGTCCGGCACGAAGGGGATGCCCATCCGCGACTTGATCGCGTCGTAGAGCTCCTTCGTCCGGCCCTCCGCCTCGGCCTCCTCCACCAGCGGGACGCGAACCGTGCTCAGCACATTCGGATCGGTCATGGGTAATCGCCTTCCCTTTCGAGGGTGCGGGCCGCCGCGCGGGCCTTTCCGAATACCGGGGGAATGCGCGGAATTCCTGCCCGGCGGGCGGCGGCGTGGTTTTCCCCATGGTGGCAGGAATAGCCGGGACTTCTCGTCTCCCAGGTTGCCCTGGCCGGACCCTGCCAGGCCCTGCCAGGTCCGGTCCGGTCCGGTGCGGTCCGGCCCCGGACACGCCGACG
>NZ_BAAAKJ010000028.1:1108-7786 GCF_039527695.1 Kitasatospora putterlickiae | reverse complement strand
GGGCGCCCGTCGGACCGGGGCGGGTCAGCCGGCGCGCAGCCAGTCCGCCAGCCGCTCGCCGATCATGATCGAGGTGAGGTTGGTGTTGCAGTTGACGATGCTCGGCATGACCGAGGCGTCGGCCACGTACAGGCCCTCCACGCCGTGCACCCGCAGCCGCTCGTCCACCACCGCGCCCTCGTCCCCGGCGGCGCCCATCCGGGCCGTGCCGACCGGGTGGTAGCCGCTGTCCAGGCTGGTCCTGACGTACTGCTCGATCATCGCGTCGTTGTCGACGAGCCGGTCGCTCAGCACGATGAAGCCGTCGCCCCGCGAGGCGATCCCCGGGTGGTTGGCCAGCTCCCAGCAGGTGCGCACGCCCTCGACCATCTTCTCCAGGTCCCGCTCGGTGGAGAGGAAGTCCAGCTGGATGTCGGGCCCGGCGGCCGGGTCGGCCGAGGCCAGCCGCAGCCGGCCCACGGACTCCGGCTGCTGGTCGACCACCATCACGCCGAAGATCATCGGCGCGCCGGCCAGCATCTGGAGCTCGGGGAAGAGCGCCAGGTCGAAGTGGTTGACCATGTAGTACTGCATGTCGTTGAAGGCGGTGGAGCCCTTGGCGGTGGTGCGCACCATCGACTGCAGGAACGGTACGGCGGCGTCCACCGCGCCGTCCTTGGGCCGCAGGAAGACGCCGGTGCGCGGGTGGTCCATCAGATGGGCGCCGACGCCGGGCCGGTCGAGCCGCACGCCGATCCCGAGCCGGGTCAGGTCCTCGGCCGGGCCGATGCCCGAACGCATCAGCAGGGTGGGGGAGTTGACGGCGCCGGCGGACAGCACCACGGTGCGCGCCCGGAGTTCCTCCGGCACCCGGCCCTCGGCCGAGGCCAGCACGCCCACGGCGCGGTCGCCGTCGAACAGCACCTCGTGCACCAGCGTGCCGCCGAGCACGGTCAGGTTGGCGCGGGCGCGGACCCCGGGGGTGAGGTACGCCATCGCGGTGGAGACCCGGAAGCGCGGGTCGCGGCGGTTGGACGGGATCGGGCCGATGCCCGTCGCCTCGGGGTGGTTGTGGTCGGCGACCTCGGGGAAGCCGGCCGCCAGGCTCGCCTCGGTGAAGGCGACCTGCATGGGCGTCATCTCGTCGGGCCGGAAGCGGCGGATCGGTACCGGGCCGCCCTTGCCGTGGTAGTGGTCCTCGAAGTCGAGGTCGTCCTCCAGCCGCCGGTAGTACGGCAGGACCTGCTCGTACGTCCACGCCGGGTTGTCCGCCGCCCAGGCGTCGAAGTTCTCCGGGACGCCGCGCAGCGCGATGGTCGCGCCGACGGCGGACGAGCCGCCGGTGATCCTCCCGCGCGGGAAGATGATCCGCCGGCCGTCCATGATCTCCGCGCGGAACCGCCAGTCGTGCGAGCTCAGCGACATCGCGTTGCCGTCGGTGATGTCGGCCGGAATGTCGGCGGGATCGGGAAAGTCCGGGCCGGCCTCGACGAGGAGCACCGAGCGGCCCGGGTCCTCGCTCAGCCGGGCCGCGAGTGCCGCTCCGGCGGAGCCGGACCCGACGACTATCACGTCATACGTGTGAACCATGGATTGAAACCTCGCAGACGGGGATTCGAGGGGGCCGATCTCACCCGATTTTTGCAGCGGACCCGTGCGCGCACTTCTCCGAGACTGCCCAGCCCCCGGCAACGTCAGAGAAGCACGTTTTACCGGCCCGGGACATCCTCAAGTGTCAGGTCCGGGGCGGGTGGTCGGCGAATTCGTTCACGACGGCCCCGGACAGTCGATTTCCATGTCGCCAGCGGGAAGGAATTGGGATGTCGCACCGACGACGATTCCGCAGACTCGTACCCGGGTTGGTCACCATTGTGGTGGCCGCCTCGATGTTCTTCGCCGTCCGTTCCTCGGTGGCGGTCGCGGGCGGTGACGAGGCGGCCGCGGCGTACGCGTTCAAGGAAATGCAGATCGCGATGCCGCCGGGTTATGACTCCCGGCCGATGAGGACGATCCGCGACGTCAATCCGGCCTATCAGAAGATCCGCGCGTGGATCTCCTCGGTCGGCGCCAGCATCGCCCTCAACGACGTCACCGGACACGGCCGCGCCGACGGCATGTGCATCGTCGACACCCGCACCGACTCCGTCGTCGTCACCTACACCCCGACCGCCCCCGAGGCCGACCGGTTCACCCCGTTCGTCCTGGACGGCGAGCCGCTGCCGATGGACGACACCATGGCGCCCACCGGCTGCACCCCCGGCGACTTCAACGGCGACGGCCGCAACGACTTCCTGATCACCTACTGGGGCCGCACCCCGGTGCTGTTCATGGCGAAGGCCGGCGCGGGCGCACCGTCCCCCGAGGCGTACGTGCCGCGCGAGGTCGTCCCCTCCCAGAGCATCGACGGCCGCTACCACGGGCCGCGCTGGAACACCGACGCCGCGTACGTCGCCGACCTGGACGGCAGCGGCCACCCGTCGATCATCATCGGCAACTACTTCCCGGACTCCGACGTGCTCGACCCGCACGGCATCCGCAACGTCGAGATGAACGACTCGCTGTCCAGCGCCAAGAACGCCGGCGGCGACCACGTGCTGCGCTACCACTCCTCGACCACCGGGGACGACCCCGAGGTGGCCTTCGTCGAGGAGAAGGACGCCATCCCGTTCGACGCCTCCACCGGCTGGACGCTGGCCATCTCCGGCGCCGACCTGACCGGCTCCGGCCTGCCGGAGGTCTACATCGCCAACGACTTCGGCCACGGGCACCTGCTGCACAACGTCTCGACGCCCGGGCGGATCCGCTTCACCGAGGCGACCGGCGAGCGCACCCCGACCACCCCCAAGTCCTTCGTGCTCGGCAAGGGCTCCTTCAAGGGCATGGGCGTCGACTTCGGCGACGTGGACGGCAACGGCAGCTTCGACATGATGGTCAGCAACATCACCGTGGCCTGGGGCCTGGAGGAGAGCAACTTCCTCTGGATCAACAAGGCCCGCAGCCAGGACGAGGCCGCGACGAAGCTCGCCGCCGGCGTCGCCCCGTTCACCCAGGAGGCCGCCGACAACGGCGTCGCCTGGACCGGCTGGGGCTGGGACGCCAAGATGGGCGACTTCCTCAACAGCGGCGACCAGAACATCCTGCAGGCCGTCGGCTTCGTCAAGGGGAACATCGACCGCTGGCCGTGGCTGCAGGAGATGGCCATGACCAACGACAACCTGCTCTCCAACCCGGCGATGTGGCCGAACGTCGGCCCCGGCGACGACCTGGCCGGCGACGAGCCCATGGCCTTCTACGCCCGCACCGCGAGCGGCAAGTACGCCAACATCACCAAGCAGCTCGGGCTCGACGTCCCGATCCCCACCCGCGGCATCGCCACCGCCGACACCACCGGCCGCGGCGCCCTCGACTTCGCGATCGCCCGCCAGTGGGGCCCGCCGGCCTTCTACGCCAACCAGGCCCCGGACCTCGGCAACCACCTGACGCTGAACCTGGTCCGGCCGTCCGAGGGCGCCACCCCCGGACAGGGCCTGGCCGGCACCGGCTCGCCCGCCTACGGGGCCACCGTCACCATCACCACCCCCGACGGCAAGCAGGTCGGCCAGCTCGACGGCGGCGGCGGCCACGGCGGCTTCCGCAGCTTCGAGGTCCGCTTCGGCCTCGGCGACTACACCGGCCCGGTCACCGCCGACTTCACCTGGCGCGACGCCGACGGCGGCCTGCACAAGAAGACCCGGCAGCTGACCGCCGGGAGCCACACGCTCATGCTGACCGACGACCTCCAGGAGGTGACGGCCCGATGACCGCGACCGAGATCGCCGGCGTGGCGGCCCACGCCGTCCGGCCCCGCCCCGAGAAGAAGGCGCCCAACCGCGATCCGCGCTACCTCGCGCTGCGCAACTTCGCCATCTCGATGTCCGTCTTCAACATCTTCGGCTACACCCTGCTGGGCTTCGAACAGCCCTGGCTGTGGCCGCTGATCTGCGCGCCGTTCGGCTACGTGGTCGAGATCGTCCTGGAGATGATCAGCGCCTGGGCGCAGGAACGCACCCCGCGCTTCATGGGCCGGGGCTTCCGCGGCCTCTACGAGTTCCTGCTGCCCTCCCACATCACCGCCCTCGCGGCGAACATGCTGCTCTACGCGAACGACCGGCTGCTGCCGATCCTGCTCGCCGTCTTCATCGGCGTCGCCGCCAAGCACGTCCTGCAGGCCCCCGTGTACGGCCGGATGCGGCACTTCATGAACCCGTCGAACTTCGGCATCACCATGGTGCTGGTGATGTTCGGCTCCTGGGTCAGCATCGCCCCGCCGTACGAGTTCACCGAGAACGCCAACACCTTCTTCCGGGTCGCCATCCCGCTGATCATCGCGACCGCCGGCACCGTCATCAACGCCATGCTCACCAAGCGGGTCGCGCTGATCGTCGGCTGGCTCGGCGGCTTCGTCATCCAGGCGCTGCTGCGCCACTGGTTCTGGGACGTGGCGGTCTTCTCCGCCCTGGGACCGATGAGCGGCGTCGCCTTCGTGCTCTACACCAACTACATGATCACCGACCCGGGCACCACCCCGAGCAAGGGCCGCAACCAGTTCATGTTCGGTGCCTCGGTGGCCATGGTCTACGGCGTGCTGATGCTCTTCAACGTCGTCTACACCCTGTTCTTCGCCACCACGATCGCCTGCGGCCTGCGCGGCGCCGGCTGGTGGGTGGCGCACTTCCGGAACAAGGGCAAGCGGGCGGGCGGCGCCGTCGAGGCCCCGGCCGGCCAGACGGCCGCACCCGAGCGTCCCGCCGGCAACGAGGCGGTGGCGGCGTGAGCGCGCACCGGTTCGGGCCGGACCAGGCCGACGGCCGACCGGACGGCCGCGGACGGATCGCGGTGGTCGGCATGGCCTGCCGCTACCCCGACGCCGAGAGCCCCGAGCAGCTGTGGCAGAACGTGCTGGCGGGCCGCCGGGCCTTCCGCCGGCTGCCCGACGTCCGGATGCGGGCCGAGGACTACTACTCGCCCGACCCCGCCGCGCCGGACCGCTTCTACAGCGCCAAGGCCGCCGTGATCGAGGGCTTCGAGTTCGACCGGGTGCGCCACCGCGTCGCGGGCAGCACCTTCCGCGCCACCGACATGACCCACTGGCTCGCCCTGGACACCGCCGCCCGCGCCCTGGAGGACGCCGGCTTCCCGTTCGGCGAGGGCCTGGAGGACACCAACACCGGCGTCATCATCGGCAACACCCTCACCGGCGAGTTCAGCCGGGCCAACCTGATGCGCCTGCGCTGGCCGTACGTGCGCCGCACGGTGGGCGCCGCGCTGCGCGACCAGGGCTGGGACGACGCCGCGCTGACCGGTTTCCTGGACGGCCTGGAGGGCCGCTACAAGAGCGCCTTCCCGCCGATCGGCGAGGACACCCTGGCCGGCGGCCTGGCCAACACCATCGCCGGCCGGATCTGCAACCACTTCGACTTCAAGGGCGGCGGCTTCACCGTCGACGGCGCCTGCTCCTCCTCCCTGCTGTCCGTCTCCACCGCGTGCGACGCCCTGGCCGACGGCCGGATGGACGTCGCGGTGGCCGGCGGCGTGGACCTGAGCATCGACCCGTTCGAGGTGATCGGCTTCGCCAAGACCGGGGCGCTGGCCACCGGCGAGATGCGGGTCTACGACAAGGGCTCCAACGGCTTCTGGCCCGGCGAGGGCTGCGGCATGATCGTCCTGATGCGCGACGAGGACGCCGTCGCCCAGGGCCGGTTCCGCTACGCCACCATCCCCGGCTGGGGCTACTCCTCCGACGGCAAGGGCGGCATCACCCGCCCCGAGGCCAGCGGCCACCGGCTCGCCCTGGCCCGCGCCTACCGCTCGGCCGGCTTCGGCATCGAGACGGTCGGCTACTTCGAGGGGCACGGCACCGGCACCGCCGTCGGCGACGCCACCGAGCTGCGCGCCTTCTCCGAGGCCCGCCGGGCCGCCGGGGCGCAGGCGCCGGCCGCGCTCAGCACCGTCAAGGGCAACTTCGGCCACACCAAGGCCGCGGCAGGGGTCGCCGGGCTGCTCAAGGCGATCCTGGCGGTCCGCCACCAGGTGATCCCGCCCGCCACCAGCCACCTCGACCCGCACCCCGAACTCACCGGCCCCGCGCCGGCGATGCGCGTCCCCGACCGGGCCGAGCTGTGGCCGCGGGGCGGGCCGATCCGGGCCGGCGTCTCCTCGATGGGCTTCGGCGGCATCAACGCGCACGTCGTGGTGGAGCACGCGGACGGCGTCCTGCGCACCGCCGTGCCCGCCGTCGCCCGCCGGCTGGTCGCCTCCCGCCAGGACACCGAGCTGTTCCTGCTGGACGGCGCCGACCCGGCCGAGCTGCGGGCGAAGGCCACCGCTCTGGCGGCGTTCTGCGCCCAGCTGTCGTACGCCGAACTCGGCGACCTGGCCGCCACCCTGGAGGGCGGGCTGGCCGATCGGCCGCTGCGCGCCGCGGTGCTGGCCGGCTCCCCGGAGCAGGCCGTCGAGCGGCTCACCGCGCTGGCCGGCCTCCTGGACGCCGGGGTCCGCTCCGCGCTGAACCCGGCCCAGGGCGTCTTCCTGGGCGGCGCCGGCCAGGAGCCCCGGATCGGCTTCCTGTTCCCCGGCCAGGGCAGCGGGCGCAGCGGCGACGGCGGGGCGCTGCGCCGCCGCTTCGCCGGCGTCGAGGAACTGTACGACCGGCTGGCGCTG
>NZ_BAAAKJ010000028.1:0-1092 GCF_039527695.1 Kitasatospora putterlickiae | reverse complement strand
TCGCCCAGCCGCGGATCGTGGCGGCCTCGGTGGCGGGGCTGCGGGTGCTGGACCTGCTCGGCGTCGAGGCGGTCCGGGCCACCGGGCACAGCCTCGGTGAGCTGACCGGCCTGCACTGGGCGGGCGCGATGGACGAGTCCACGCTGCTGGGCGCGGCGGGTGCCCGGGGCCGGATCATGGCCGAGGCCGGCGACGGCGGCGGCACCATGGCGGCGCTCGCCACCACCCCGGCGCTGGCCGAGGCGCTGATCGTCGGCGAGCCGGTGGTGATCGCCGGCCACAACGGGCCCCGGCAGACCGTGGTCTCCGGGCCGGTCGAGGCGATCGACCGGGTCTGCGCGCTGGCCGCGGCCCAGGGCGTCGGCGTGGGGCGGGTCAACGTCTCGCACGCCTTCCACTCGCCGCCGGGCTGGCCGAGCACCTGGCGGGGGAGCGGTTCGCCCCGGTCGGCGACGGCCTGGTCTCCACCGTCACGGGCGAGCTGCTGCCCGCCGACGCCGACGTGGTGGACCTGCTGACCCGCCAGGTCGTCCAGCCGGTGCGGTTCACCGAGGCGGTCCGGGCGATGGCCGGGCAGGTGGACCTGCTGATCGAGGTCGGCCCCGGGCGGATCCTCAGCTCGCTGGCCGGGGAGATCCTCCCCACCGTGCCCGCGATCGCCACCGAGACCGACGCGCCGTCGCTGGCCGGGCTGCTGGGCACCGTCGCCGCCGCCTGGACGATGGGCGCGCCGGTCCGCCACGAGCAGCTGTTCGCCGACCGGTTCACCCGGCCGCTGCCGCTGGACAAGGAGTTCCGGTTCTTCGCCAGCCCGTGCGAGGCGGGCGGCGAGGAGTTCGTGCTGGAGCGCCTGGAGGGCGTGGAGAGCGCCGAGCGGGCCCTGCCGGCCCGTACGGCCGTGCCCGTCGGTGCGGCGGCCGCGAACTCCGGGAGCGCGAAGGGCGCCTCCAGCCTGGAGGTGCTGATCCGGCTGGCCGCCGAGCGCGCCGAGCTGCCGGTCGAGACCGTCGACCCGTCGGCCAACCCGCTGGACGAGCTGCACCTCAGCTCCATCACGGTCGGCCAGATCATGAACCAGGCCGCCCAGGAGCT